>CAYFTY010000296.1:0-5859 GCA_964346045.1 uncultured Bradymonadales bacterium
TCCAGATTCAGCTCGCAAAGTGCGGTCTCCAGCAAGATGTCGTCGAGCGGGTTCGGCGTCTCGGGCCGAAGGCGCTGAGCCGTTTCGACAATCGCGGCCATCTCGGCGCGGCGCTCGTCGCGCTTTTGCCGAGTTTTTTCGCGCTTTGCCCGTTTCTCGTCGAGCTCTTTCTCGCCCGAAATGACGTACGCGACTTCCTCGAGGCCGCGCTGGTTCAGGTCGGCCACGACGCCATATCGGTTGGCAAGTCGACTTTTCGATCATTGACGATCGCAGCGCCGCCACTGTCACAGGCTCGATCTCATAGAATTATTCGCCGCGCGCTGATGGCGGCAGCAGCCGGCGCCACTCGCCGTCTGCGACACCCTGAGGTGTTCACCAGGTCTCGACCTCGTCTCCTGAGGTCGGGGCCTCGCCTCGCACGTAGCGGATATAGAGGGTGGCGATCTCCTTTAACCAATCCAGCTCGCCGTTGTTCTGATATCCCGCGTCGCTCACGATTTTGTTCTGGTTCATGATGGCGACTCCAAATGTTGCCTTGTCGCCGACCTTCGACTCGAAGATCAAACCCTGATAGCCGATTCCGGGTCGCGGCCCGTTTCCCTCTTGATACGCTTCGACCGCCTCACTCAGTCGATACACGCGGGGCGGTCTGGTTTCGTCGGTCCAAACTCGCTCGGTCACGGAGTCCTTTCCCACGATCGGGATCTTCCTGCTCCTTTCGACCAGGATCTCGTCGGCCGTGATTCGGAGTGTTTCTTCGACGGGACTAAGCGAGCGCCTGAATAGATAGGTCAGTAAGAGGGCCGCAGGTGGACCCACGAACCACCAATCCTGAAACCAGACCCAGGGAGAAATCACCACCGCGCAAACCAGGGTCAGAAAGATCAACCAGTTGCCCAAACCCGGGCGAATCGGCCCGATCGACGCGGTGAGATGATCTTCTTGGATCTGAACGTCAGACATCGGAACGGTCGGTGGATTCATCTGGAGTTCTTCGAAAAGCGTCTGCCATTGCGACCAGTTTTGCCTGTATTCAGATTCGTCTGAGCGAGACCTCGAAACCTGCGTCGCCCGGGTGGTTTGTGTCGATTCTTGCAATGGTGCCCCAGATTTACCGGTGGAAAGGCGTCAGGTTACGACAGGACGAATTTTCGTTCAATCCGCCCGAGAGCCACGAGCTTTGCGCGCGACGGCCGAGAAGCCGAGCAAACTACCTACTCATCTGTAGGTCGCTTGAAGCGGTGGAATCGGTTGGTACCCGAGCGTGATCCATCACCAGAGCCGCACCGCCGTAGAGCGCGCTCAGCCCCTGAAAGGCTTTAGCATTTCGGCCTTTGGTCTCGATAAGTTCATGGTCCTTCCGATCTTGCTTCGGATCCATCGGACTAGTATTGCTGCACGTAGTGCGTCGAATCATCACATGGAGCCTCGATGAAGCCTGCCATGCTCATACTTGTTCTTATGCTCGTCATGTCGTGCAGCGATGACGTAACGAAAGACAATTCTGCTTTCGATCTTGGCGAGCCTCTTTCTGATGCTGCGGATGCGGCGAGCAACGATGCTGGCCTCGATCTGGGCACGGATATGCCGCCCGATCTCGATGGTGAATGCTTGATTCCCGAACCCTCTGAAGAAGGCGAAGTCAAGCTCGAATACGGCACGATCCGAGGCAGCAGACTCGACGATGCGTGGGAGTTTCTCGGCATCCCCTTTGCGGCGCCGCCCGAGGGCGAATTGCGTTTTCGGCCGCCTCGAGATCCGGTGTGCTGGAGCGGCGTTCGACCTGCGGATGCCTATCCGCAAGCATGCCCTCAGATCGACCTGAGGACGCGCGCGCCTGAGGGTGACGAAGACTGCCTCCACCTCAACGTATTTACGCCTGCCATCGACGGCGACCGGCCCGTGATGGTCTTCATTCACGGCGGAGCCCACGTCGCGGGCTCGACCTCTCAGCCGGTGCTGCCGCTTCCGAACGTGCGAGCGCCGCTCTACAACGGTGAGTATCTGGCGCGAAACGACGACGTCGTGGTCGTGACGATCCAGTATCGGCTCGGGCCGCTGGGGTTCTTTGCTCATCCTGACCTCTCGGCCGAAGACCCGAGCCAGAGCTCGGGCAACTGGGGCATGCTCGACCAGATCAAGGCCCTCGAGTGGGTGCGCGAGAACATCGCGCGATTCGGCGGAGACCCCGATCAGGTGATGATCTTTGGCGAGTCCGCGGGCGCAGTAAGTACGTGCACGCTGATGGCGAGCCGGATGGCCGAGGGCTTATTCGACGCGGCGTTGATGCAGAGCGGAGATTGCTACGCGCGACCACTCGAGACTGCCGAAAATAACGGCGTCGAGCTCGTCGAGGGGTCGACGTGCAGCGATGCCGAAGATGTCGCGGCTTGCCTCCGAAATCTCAGTCGTGAAGAGGTTCTCGAGCAACTCGCCGCCCCCATCCCAATCGCCAGTCTCGGAACACCGCGCAGCGCGGGCTACGGCCCCGTCATCGATGGACTTGCGCTCGAGGAAGCGCCGATCGATGCGCTCGAGAATGGGTCGACTCGGGGTGTCCCGCTGATCGTCGGCAGCAACCTCGAAGAGATGGCCAACCTGCTGACGGTTCAGGTGCAAACGTCCGACGAATACGAGTCGTCCATCCGGGCCGTCTTGCCCGAGATGGCTGCGGATGCGGTGCTGGCAGCCTATCCGGTCGACGAATACGACACCCCTCAGGAGGCGCTTATCGATCTGACGACCGACGCCGCCTTTACCTGTTCGACAGCACGGGTGCTCGGCGCGCACGAGTCGGGCCATCCCGACCAATCGCGCTGGCGCTACTTCTTTACGCGTCGGCCCGATACGCCGATGAATAATGGCCGAGCGGCCCATGGCGTCGAACTCCTCTACGTCTTTGGGACCCTGGTCGACATCCCGCTCTATCAGCCGTCGATGACCGACGAGGCGGTCTCGGACTTCATGCGCTCGACGTGGGCCGAATACGCTCGCACCGGCGTGCCCGCAGACCAAGAGACATGGCCGGTCTGGGATTCGGCGGCCGATACCTATCTCGACCTCGGTGCCGACCCGCTGGTCGACTTTGGGCTGCGTCGAGATAAATGCGGGCTCTGGGATCAGATCCTCGGCGATCCTTGAGAAGGCCGAAAAAGTCGCTCGGAGGGAAGGCTCGCGCCGTCTCGTCGGTTTTGCTTGAGAGTCGGGACATCAGTCGTCATACTTTGCCGCCCACAACGCGGTAAGACACGTAGTGCATTGGAATGGATATGTTTTCGAAGTTCTTGAAGGTTTCGCTCGCCGCTCTCATCACCCTCTCTCTGGTTGCATGCAGCGAAAACGACGATCGGGTGCGCCTCTACAAAACACAGGGGCTCGCGCCGAGCCTGAGTGAGACCGAGCTCGTCAATCTCGAGAAGATGGGGCCGGTGATCGCCGACAATGGCGTGAATTTCGCCGTCTTCAGCGAAAACGCCACCCGCATGGACCTCTTGCTCTTTGACGATCCCGAGTCGAATCTTCCGACGCGGCGCTTCGAGATGCAGCAATTCGACGATGTGTGGTCGCTCTACGTCGAGGGCATCGGCGTCGGCCAGCACTATGGTTATGTCGCATGGGGCCCGAACTGGACCGAGCATCGTGACTGGATTCCCGGCACGATTCACGGCTTTGAATCGGATGTCGATTCGAATGGCAATCGCTTCAACCCCAACAAGCTGCTCATCGATCCTTATGCACAGGCCGTGCATCGCGACCACGACTGGTTCAAAGGCTCGACCGCCAGCGGACCGGCTCGCACCCAGTCGACCTGGGGCGCGGCTGCCAAGAGTGTCATCGTTGAATCGACCCACGAGTGGAGCGAAGAAGCGCTCGAATTTCAGCGCAAACGGCGCGAAGCCAAAGAAGACGGCTTTCGAGACAACGAGATCATTGTCTACGAAGTGCACCTCAAGGGGCTCACGGCTGACCCGGCGAGCGGCGTGACCCACCCCGGCACCTATCGAGGAGCCGGCGAGCTGGCTCCCTACCTGGCCGAGCTCGGCATCACCGCCATCGAGTTTCTGCCCATCCACGAAAAACCGCTCGACGGCGGATACTGGGGCTACAACAACCTCAATTTCTTTGCGCCCGAGATCAGCTACGCCGCCACCGACGACCCCCTTGAAGTGATCGACGAATTCAAATGGATGGTCGATCAATTCCACCAGCACGGTATCGAAGTCTGGATCGACGTCGTTTACAACCACACGGGCGAGGGCGGACTCTGGCGTGAAAAACTCGAGCTCAATGACACGAGTTTCGACAGCGGTACACAAGAACAACTGGTCAATTTCGACCCCCATGAGGTCGTCGGCCTCTACACGTTCCGAGGTCTCGACAACGCTGCCTACTACGCGCTTTCGAATGACGGCCTGACCTACTGGAATAACACCGGGGTCGGCAATCAGACGCGCTCGAACTACCGACCGATGCGCAAGCTGATCATCGATTCGCTACGCTTCTACGTCGAAGAGATGCGGGTCGATGGATTCCGCTTCGACCTCGCGCCGGTGCTGGCTGAGAAAGACAAATTCTACAATGAGTGGCCCGACGTTCACGAAACGGTCGTCGGCGACATCGTCAACGATCCCGTCCTGCAAGAACACAACACCCGCATCGTAGCCGAGCCCTGGTCGCTCGCCGGCTTTTATCTCGGGGCCTTCCCAGGCGCCGAAAATGACGAAGACTATGCATGGGGCGAGTGGAATGCGCACTTCCGCGACTGGTGGCGAAGCTTCGTCAACGAAGATCAATTTCGCCTGAATAGCCGCGAAGGCATCGACGGCGGCGGCACCATGACCGGCTCGTATGACCTCTTTGGATGGAACGAGCGCGCTCCGCATCACTCGTATAATTTCATCACCGTTCACGACGGATTCACGCTCTACGACCTCTTCTCGTACTACGAAAAGCAAAATAAATGCGGGCCGCTCAACCCGGTGTGCTGCGACGATCCGCTCAGTGCCTGGTGCGATAAGAACTCGGGCGAAGAGCATAATCGCTCGCGCGACTGGGGCTCGGACGAGGCCGGCGAGGCCACCAAGCGTCAGATGATGCGTAATATGTTCGTGGCCATGCTCATCAGCCACGGAACGCCCATGCTCTACGGCGGAGACGAGTGGATGCGCACCCAGCTCGGCAACAACAACGCCTATTCGACTCAGGCCGACAACCCGGCCAACTGGTTCCAGTGGGGGAATTACCGCGCCAAAGACGAAGCGCATCGCATGTTCGATTTCGTCAAAGACATGATCACCCTCCGCAAGCAAAACGAGCACGCGTTTGCGCCGATGACGTACGAGAGTGCTGCGCCCTTTGCCTGGAAATCAGCGCAGAATACTGACCAGCCTGCGTGGGACAGCCGCCACATCATGAAGCATTATTATGATGCCGAGGCCGGAAACGAACTCGTCGTGCTCATCAACATGGAGCGCGATTGGACCAACTTCACGTTGCCCGAGGGCACCACCTGGACCCGTGTCGTCGATACCCAGACCTACTTCGATACCAATGAGTTTCTCTCGGAGAACTCTGACGATCTGCGACAGTCGTCGAATATCGATCTGGGGGAAGGCGAGCCGATCGCCGAGGGCCAGTACAACGTGGCTCCGTCGTCGATCGTCATCTTGCGCGGCGAGTAGGGACACGGGCTCCTGCTGGAACTCCCCGCCTCGCGAGGCCCTTTTCTTCGACCGTTACCGTGATAGAGCATCGGTGGCGTGCGTGGTCCCCCATCAGGCGCTTCGCGCGAGCTTCCCCCGGTGGGGAAGCATGTCCAATGGCCGATTTACCATGTAGTGGCACTGGTAACGGCGC
>CAYFTY010000297.1:0-5857 GCA_964346045.1 uncultured Bradymonadales bacterium
GATGGACTCCGGGCGCGGCGCGGCCTCGGGGGCGCTGTCGCACGCGGCGCTGGACTGGCGGGCGCGCTGCCGGGTGGTGGGGAGGATCTCGCGCCGCTCGGCCTTGTTTTGGAGGGGGGAGAACAGGAAAACCGAATGCGACAGATGCCCGGATGGCCGGGGGTGATCCCCGCCACTCTTTTATTCGTGGCATTGCTTGGTATGGGCTGTGGTGACGACACCGCTCTCATCAACAATCAAACCGGCAATAATCAGCCAGGCGTCAATAACGTACCGATTCCCCAGGGTTCACGGCTGCTACACGCCGGGGCATGCGCGGGCGAGATCAATTGTGCGGTCGACGTCACCTTCAGCTCGTCGACGGCCCTCGAAGTGCAGATCGTCGATGGCAATAGCAATCCCATCACCGGCGCGAATATCGAGTTTGACCTGCAGGTGAACGACGCTGCAGGAACAACACTGAATGCACGCACGGCGCCCTCGAACGACGACGGGCTGGCCGAGGTCGAGGTCCGCGGTGGAACCACTGCGGGCGCTGCCGAAGTCATTGTTCGAGCAAGCGGCGACGATAGCATCGAGCCCATCAAGTTCTTCGTGGCCGTCAACTCCAAAGACCGAGCTTCGTATCGCGTCAACTTCAATCACAACGGAACTGCCGACCTGCGCGCCATCGACGTGTTTCTCTATGACGGCGCGGTCACCTGTGACGACGTGCGCGACGACGTCGCGCGAGAACGCGATGACGACCCCGATACCAATCCAACCCTCACGGCAGAATCGACCGCCCAGGGCATTGCCAATGTCGATGGTACGCTGCCCGTCGTAGTCTTCCCCGACCTCGACAACGGATCGTCGTTCACCGTGGCCGCCTGGGCCATGTCGCGCAATAATGAAGAGGTAGAGCTCGCAACCGGATGCACGGATGGCAACGCGCCCATTGAAGAGGGACGCAGTGTCGAGGTGGTCGTCGACCTCCAGGACCACCTACCGAGGATCGCGGGGACCTATAATGTAAATCACACGTTCAGCATCACCGATGCGATCTGCAATCCGAACGGCATGGGCGGCTATGATGGCGTTCTTCCCTCGGGTGTCTGCCTCGCCATCGATTTGATCGGACGACTCGCGACTGACCCTGCAAGCTTTCTCATCGGCACAGGAAACGGAGACCAGGGGCTCGTCGGCCTCATCGTTGGGTTTCTTCCCGACACCGGCTTTCTCGGCAATCTCAAGAGCGCGATCGAATCGTTCATCGACAATAACCTGATCAACGGCATCGCGCGTGACGCGCTCAACAATCTCTTCGACAATTGGATCAACAGCGACAATGTGCCCCCGTGGGTCAAAGGCGCATTCGATATCACGGGCGATATCTACGAATCACTTCAGGAATTCCGGGTCAACGGCTTGATACGGATTCTGCGAGAGCCCGAACCGGCTTTCGATCCGGTGAGTGGGGCAGTCGTGGGCGTTCTAGAGGCCGACATGAACGACCAGAAGCCCGGCGAGCAGATCTGGAGCGATGTCATCGTCTACTGGACCGGGGAATGCGGACCGGATGCGCCGGACGCCTGCAGAGAACGCAGTTTTGGTGCCGGCGACATCGGCACCAATGAAGACGTCATCCGAGGCGAGTTCACAGGCACCATGGTTCCACTCTCAGGACCCAATACATCTGAGTATGGGCTGGTCATCGGCGAGCATACACTCACGCTAAATTACGGAGTTCTGATCCTGGCGATGGTCGAACAGATCGTTTTGCCTTCGATCTTCGGAAGCGGCGTAACCTCGATCGATGACGCGCTGAATGCGATTCTCGGCTTCATCTTCCCAGATGGTTGTACGGGGCTGGCGGATGATATTGCGGGTCTGGTGAATGATAACAACACGGTCCGAGATATCGCCGAAAATCTCTGTGGAAATCTCATCACCTCAGCCAGCGACGGTATTCGGGAGTTCATCACAGACGATCGAGTGCTCGGAAGCGAGGATAGCTTCCTCATCGGCACGCCGACTGATGCCCCCTGCCAGATTTATCAGCCGGATATGTACCTCGATAGCTGGGAAACCAAGCCACTGCCCTATATTAAGGGCCTTGGAACCGAGATGATGGAATGTCAGTGGGACGTGAAGATCCGCGCCGGCGGCACGATCATTCAGACCGATGGCTCGTTCCACGGCAGCCGCTAGTGGTCTGTATATGGGCTCTCTCGGCCACGAGGAGCGAAAGTTCGACCCCATCGCTTTCTTGCGGTGGGGTTTTCTATATGAGCTTGTCATGAACCCACCGTGCTTAGATTTGCATCTGAAAGACGCAGCAGTGCGAGGTGCCACGATGAGTGAGAAAGAAGAAAATGAGTTCGATTCGCCGGAAGCCACCGACTTTCACGGCAATAAGCGTGAACTTCTGAAACAGGGGCTCGAAAACGGACAGCTCACGTGGAAGCAGATCACCGAGGCATTGCCGCGGCAATTCTTGAGCGACACAGAACGGGAGGTTTTCCTCTTCACATGCAAGAACATGGGCATCGACGTCAAAGGTACGCCATAACGCTAATCCTGACGCCATGTGCGCATCTCTTCTGCCTCATAACCAAGCGCCGAAAATACCTCACCCAGCAAATAGACAGAGCCGCACACGATGAGCGTCGCGTCGCGATCGAGCGTAGCGAATGCGAGGTCGATTGCGTCGGCGGCCGGCACGGCGGCTCCGTCGAGCTTCGATGCGAGTGCGTTGGCATCCGCGGCTCTCTTGGTTTGAAGGCTCGCGCACCAGATATGCCCTGCCCCGATACGTCGGAGCGTCCCGATGAAGTCGTCGGTAATCTTGTCGTTCATCGCCGCGACAATCATCCCATCGGCAGGCTGATCGAGCCCTGCTTGCAGATGGCGCAGACCATCTGCATTGTGCGCGGCATCGAAGATCACATGAAGTACGTTTCCATCCCGTTCGATGCGACGCGTATCAAAGCGTCCGGGCCAGACCCAGTGCCCGAATCCGACTTCGGCAAGTGATGCGTCGTAGTCTTTGTCGAGATAGATGCGGGCTGCTCTCTTTGCCTGCTCGCGATGTTTGTGCAGGCCGTTTTCTTCGTCTTCTACGAAACGGTGCCGCGGCCCCGCCACCTGGCGGAATAACTCCTCGGCCGCTTGATACTCCTGGGCGCCGATCAGAGCAGGAACGTCGGACCTCAGAAGCGCCGCCTTTTCACCGGCAATCTCTTCCATGGTATCTCCCAGATATTGTTGATGGTCGAAGCCGATCGTCGTGATGAGGGTGAGCGCGGGCTCAATGGCGTTGACTGCGTCGAGACGCCCCCCGAGGCCGACCTCCCAGAGCACGACGTCGACGTCATTTTTGGCAAAGAGCCGAGCGGCAATCAGCGTCGTCAGCTCAAAGAAGGTGAGGCAGGGATCCGAGGTCTCCGGGTCGCCGAATTGCTCGAGGACGGCCCTTCCCTCTTCGAGCACCATCTCGCGCGGGAGTGGCACGCCATCGACGCGGAAGCGCTCTCGTACCTCGATGAGGTGAGGGCTCGTGTAGAGCCCGACTCGCAGACCATGCGCCTGCAGAATCGCGGCGGTCATCGACGCGACCGTGCCCTTTCCATTGGTGCCACCGACCACGATGGCCGGCGCCGATTTCTCGGGGTGTCCACACAGGGCGAAGGCCCGACGCATATTGTCGAGCCCGAGCTTGATCGCAAATCTGTTCTGGTCGAAGAGGCGCTGGCTGAATGCCTGCCAGACCTGGTCTTTCGAATCGTTCAAATCAGGCGCGATATTCGAAGTGATCGTGGAGTTCGAGATATTTGAGGTATCGCGTAAACGCAGGTTCATCGATGATCTGGAAGAATCCCTTTTTGTCGATATCGATGATGTCGTCGCGCACCAGTTCGCCGAGCAGGATCTTCACCTCGCCGATCTCGAGAGCGAGCACGTCAGCTAGATTATCGGGGAGCGGTGGCTTTCCCTCGGCACGATCGGACTCCCATTTGAGCTGGTGCATCAGGCGGCCTTTGTTGCTGCGCATCGTGAAATTCGAGATTCGGAACTGCGCCTCAGTGAGTCGTTTCGACATCCTCTTGAGCATTCGCAGTGCAATATCCGAATTGCTGCGCACCATATTTTCGAATTGAGCCGCCTCGATCTGGATCACGGAAGCGTCTTTGATGACGGTCGCCGTGGTCGGTCGTGGCTGGTCGGTCACGAGCGAAATTTCACCGCAGAAATCACCGGCTCCGAGGTCTTCGAGGGTGATGTCGGTGTCATGGATCTTTTTGGTCATGCGCACCTTGCCCGACTTGATGACATACATCTTCTTGCCGGTCTCACCTTCTCTGAAAAGCACAGTACCCGCAGGGCATTGCGTCACACCCTTATCTGCAGATTGTCCCTTTGCCTTTGCCAAGTGGAACCTCGCCTATTCGAAACTATGGAGTCGAAATGAACCTCGAGAATTCAATCTCGTCGAGTGCCTTCTTCGTATGTGGGCTTCGCGTTGCACCATTGTGGCACAGCACCTGCGTGAGGTGAAAGCGAAGATTCAGAAGGTCATCAAAATCGTCGACATCGTACCAATAGGGCAACAATTCGGGCAAGAGCGAGGCGGCCTTTGCCTGCCTCCACGAGTACTCGAGTGTGCGCTTCGTCGACCACGGTATCTGACGGAAAACGGCTGCATGGGCCTCGTTCAAGGCCACGAGATAATATCCTCCATCGAACGATGGTCCAAAGACGACATCGCAGAGCGCGAGCCGCTCGAAAGCCTCGTCGAGATGTTTGTCGCAGAGGGTGGGACTATCTGAGCCGAGGATGACGAGCTGGTCGAGCTGATAGGTCTCGAAGAGCATCCTCGTCACATGAGCCAGTCGAGCGCCGAGATCGCCCTCGCCCTGCTCGATGAAATCCAGGCCTTTCTGTCTTGCTACATCGAATGCCGGATGGTCTTCGTCGCCCGCCAGCGCCAGAAAGGCCTGGGCCGGATGCGCAGCAACGAGTTCGACGAGGTCGGCGATGAACGCCGTATGCAGGTCGGCGGCCGCGACGTCTCCAATCGACGCGGCGAGCCGCGTTTTTACGCGTCCCGGCACCGGGGCTTTGGCAAAGATGACGATGCCGCGTTTCACTCATCCTCCACGTACTGGGCGAAGATGGTGTAGAGGATTTTGTAGCCGGCCAGGAAGGTACCTTTGACCGTGCCGGTGATTTTCGAGGTCCCGATGCGTTTACGGTAGCTGACAGGCACCTCGACCGAAGAGATCCCCCGGCGGGCCGCTTTGATCTGCATTTCGACAGTCCAGCCAAAATCCTCGTCGCGCATGCCAATCTCTTCGAGGGCGCGCCATGTGACGGCGCGAAACGGGCCCAGGTCCGAAAAATGATAGTCGTAGAGAAATTCGACGAGCGTGCAGGCGAGTTTGTTCCCGACGACGGCCTGAGGCAAAAGCGCGCCGCGCTGGCGCGATCCGATGGTGCGGCTTCCGATCACAAGCTCGGCGTCGCCCTCGAGGATGGGCTCGACGACCCTTGGCAGCTCTTCGGGGTAGTCACTGAAATCTGCATCGAGAAAGACCACGATATCGGGCGGATCGGCCGCCAAGTACTCGAGCCCGGTAAGACAGGCCGACCCGTAGCCACGCTGTAATTCGTCGACGACAATCGCCCCGTTGGCCCTTGCGATATGCGGGGTATTGTCGGTCGAATCATTATTGACCACGACGACGCGTCGTACCCAGCCATCGGGGATGGCAGCCAGCACCATGGGTAAGCTTTCTTCTTCGTTGAGCGCCGGAATGAGTACGTCGACGATGGCATCCGGCGCATCGAAACCCGAGCGGCGCGGCCACCAGACTCC
>CAYFTY010000298.1:0-5834 GCA_964346045.1 uncultured Bradymonadales bacterium
GCCGAGCGCCCGATCCAACAGGTCTCGCCGTATCGCACGGAAGCTCCCCACCGGAACGCTCCACGGCAGGCCGAGAAACAGATGGAAGTGCAGGTTGTTGAGCCGGGTCCCAACACTGATCGGAATACTCGTACCCTGAGAGATCGTGGCCGTGCGGTTATCCAGCGTCAGAATTTTCGGAGCACTGATAATCTGTGCATGACCCGATGACTCGGCGGCACTCAATCGCAAATTTATGTTCAGCGCACCACCGACACTACCGAGCGTAAGTCCAAGCGAGCCACCGGCACCGGTACCAGCAGGCGCGGGGAGGTTCACAGCAAAGTTCGGATTCTGACTCACACCCTCAGTCGGTGTCTGGCCGTCTGTCGATCCACCGGCGAGTCCTACGACGCCCGGGAACACGAGGCCGGTCGGATTACCGTTGGCCTGCGACCAGGTGACGTCACCGCCCCACTGGATACCGAGCTGCTGAGAGAAGGTATCGTTCGTTTCTACGATTCGTGCCTCAATCAGCACCTGCGGCACCTGCGTGTCGAGGCTCTCGATCAGCGAGCGCATCGCAGCGAGATTTTCCGGGATATCCTTGATAACGAGCGTGTTGGTTCGGTCATCAATGGTGACCGTTCCGCGTGGTCCCAGGACTCCCCGAATCTGTTTTTCCATCTCGCCAGCGTCGGCGTAGTTCACCGGCACGAGGAACACCTCGAGCGGCTTGGACTTCGCTGCAGCAGCGCGAGCGGCAGCTCGCTGCGACTGCTCGTCGAGAAGCTTCGACTGAGGTGCGACGCGAATCACGTTGCCCCGTTTTTCGAAGCCTAGTGAGCGCGCCTGAAGAACCGTGAGGAATACCTCGTCGAGAGGTACACTTCGCAGTCGAACGGTGACGCTTCCGCCTACATCATCACCGGCAACGATGTTGACCCCACCCTCTTTTGCAAGGAGTCGCAGAACGTTCTGGATATCCGCTCCGCGCAGGTCGATCGTAATGCGCTTACGACTCATTCCGGGAACCCGGCTCACTCGCGTCGGGTCGGTAACGACCATCGGGTATCCCGGAGGTGCCGACGTAAAGCTAGCATCTTCCGGACGCGTCTGGGTTTGAGGTGCCTGAGCCATTTTGTAAACGGGGCCCGCAGCTGCGAACTCCCAGACCAATTCGTTTCCATCCTGTCGAACGATCTCGGTGGCATCTTCACTTAGTTCCGCTTCGAGGCGCACTCGACCCTGATTATCTCGGTAGCTCGAGACGAATCGAACCGCGCCCGACTGACCCTGGCTCTCGAGCGTGCGCTCGAGAGCTTTCGGGAGTTGCACGTCGTTCAGAATCATGACCGCGCGGCTGTCTTTCCACGGCAAGGTTTCAAAATTTCCGGGACGTTCGAGCTCGACGACAATCCGTGATCGTTCTCCGTCGGTTTCGAGTCGGATTCCGCGCACTTCATTCGAATTGGGTTCCACGGGCACGGCACGGGCAGCTACCCCTCGTGAGGTTGCAACCTGGTTCTCCGCTGCAAGCTTCTTCACTCGTGCTCGTTCGTCAGAAAGTGCCTTTTCGAGCTCTGCGATGCGTGCGTTCTCTGCCGTCGATGCGTCGCGCCTTGCGTTCGCGAGCTGCCGCTGCAATTCCTTGACCTCTGCGTCGCGCGCTCTGAGCGCGTTGCGAGCGGACGCCAGTTCGTTTTGAACGCTTCGTGCCCGTTTCTCAGCGCGTGCGACCTCTTGCTCACGCTCGGCAAGGAGCTTCTGCGTTTGACGCTGCTTCATCCGAATCTTCGAAATCTCGCGAGCTGCGCCTTTATCGCCAGCTGCACTTCGTTGCTCCAGGCTCGAAAGTCGTGCCTGCAGTTCGGCTTCGCGCTCTTTCGCACGACGCAATTCGGACTGTGCACGCTGCACTTCCTGCGACGTCTCTTCGACTCGAGAATTCACCGAGGTGAGCCGCTCTTTGAGACTCTGCGTGGTCTTCGATGCCGAAGCCAGCTTGGACTGTGTATTTTCGAGCTGACTTTCGAGTGCCCGCGCCCGCTCACCCGACTTTTCAGCCCGCGCGAGTGCTTCGTTCCGCTCGGTCTCGAGTCGCTTTTTCTCGGTTTCAAGTTCCCGCTTGGCCGATACAAGCCGATCGCGTTCGGATTCGAGTCGTGAAACCGAAGACTTCATGGTTTGAAGTTCTGCCTCACGTTGCTTGACCTCGGTTCGCATCCCCGAGATCGCCCGATTCTTGGCCTCGATCTCGCGCTTGACCTGTGCTTTAGCGGTGCCGGACGACTGAGCAAGTCGCTCTTCGAGTTGCTCGAGCTGAGTCTCCGTCTGTCGCAGTTTGGCACGGGTGGCTTCAGCCCGGGCTACCTGCGTCTGGTAGTTCTTTTCGGCGCGTTCGAGACGCGTCTGGCGTTCGGCGAGCACTTTCTCACGTCGCTGCAATTCCGCGGAGAGGGCGGCGACCCTCGCAGAATCGTCTTGCGTGCGCTTTTCGCCGTCGACAAAGACCACGACATCTCGCCCCTCGGTGCGTACGTCATAGTGTGCAGCCTCATCGAAGCCGATAATCACGCGCGTCATCGACTGCACGTTATCCTCAAAGGCGAGTAACGCCACCTGCGAGATCACGCCGTTGTCGACACGCTCGGTCTTGGGATCGCTCTCGAGCTCAGCATTCGAGATGTCGATAAAGAGCCGCAGAGGCTCGTTCAGCTTGAAGACCGAAAAAGTGGGCACCTGCGAGCCAGAAATCCGGATGAAGGTGCCGTCATCGCTCTCGCTCACCGTGAATGTCTCGACGGTGTTCATGCCGGACTTCGCACCACTCTGGGCCCAGGCTGGCACCGCCAACCCGAGTCCGACACAGAGTGTCAGAATTGCCACTTTCCAACGCATAATGTGACTCCTAGCTCTATTTGAGGCCCAAGCCGTGGGCCGGCGTCGCGCTTTCATGTTGCGCTCAGCGACTTTCGTCACTTCAAAATCGTTCGTGCTCATCAATTTCCACCTGGGGGCGTAAGCCCCCGGAACCTGGGATCTTCATTCAGCTGTCGAGGCGGCGGTGTGGTCTGACTTCCCTGCTCAGACGCGTTTGCGCCTGCAGCGCGCTCCTGAAGTCGCTTCTGAACGGCCTCTCTTCCTTCTTCACTCTCGAGCAATTCCTCGAGTCGGCGGCGCTCTTCTTCGGTGAGGCCATCGTTTCCAACGGAAAGCTCGATCTCTCTCAATTTCACGACTCGCTGCAGGGTCTGGGCGTCTTCTTCTTCGCCGCCTTCGATGATTTCCACTGCATTGTCTCGGATATCTCGGATAACGCCACTATTTCGTCCAATTCGATCGCCCTCTTTGACGACGTAGCCAAATCCATCGGGCGCGATGAACATCGCTTTGGGTACGGCAACCTCACTAATGATGGCGACGAGATCGAGCTGTCCGAGACCGAATTGCTCGAGGGGATCTCGGGTACGAACCTCACCATCAGTGACCGTGGTCTGGGGTTCGACCACCTCGGGGTCGGGCTGAAATGGATTTCGCCGCTGTGACTCCGGATACTCGGGTCGCTGATACTCCTCGACCTCCTCGGTAGCCTGATCGCCAGGAGTTTCAGCCGGAGGCTGACTGGGAGGCGGAGCCTGCTGTCCGGGGGGCTGGTCTCCCGCAGGCTGCTGCGCTTCTTCTTCGCAACCGATCAGGCCCACCAACGAAAGGACCGCCACAAGCAGAAGTCGTTGCAATATGCGATTCATGTGCGTCTCGTAGTTCGTTTGCATAATCTACTTCTTGGGCGGAGCCGAGGCGGCTGGCTTTGCGTATCGGAAGGTCGTCGCCAGAGCTGACACCTCGAGTTCGCCATCCGGTGAGAGCCCACTTCCTGAGCGCGACATCGAAAGATTCTTCATGTTCACGATTCGCGTCATCCGGCCCACGTAATAGAGGAAGTTCGCGAGTTCGTCGTAGGTGCCCCTCATCGTCATGCTGACGGGAATCTCGACATAAAATTGCTGCTTCTGGTCCTGCTCACGCTGGAATTTCGTAATCTCGAGTCCCGCGGTTTTGCCCTGGTTGTGGATGCGCTGAAGCAAGCTGGGAATCTCGGCAGTTTGCGGCAGCTTTTCCTGCGCAATCAGTAGTTGGCGCTTGAGCTTCTCGAGTTGTGCGAGAACGATCGCGCGGTTCCGCTTGAGTTGATCGAGCCGCTCCTTTTCACGCTGCAATTGCTGGAGTTGTGCCTCAGCTGCGGTGATTTCGGTCTTGATCGGATCAAGCACCAGGAACCAGAAAAGTGCCACCATCGAGACCATGATCAGGATCAGTCCGATGACCTTCTGCGCGAGCGGGTACGAGTTGAATCTATCAATGAAATTATTCATGGATCACGTCTCTCAGGAACCTTTGTCCGCATCGCCAGATTCGTTGGCCTTACCCGAATAGTCGAGCTTGCCGTAAATGGAGAATGTCACGATTTCAGCGTCTCTATTGCCGGATTTCTGCACGACATCGAGCTCTACATCGTAGAAGTGGCTCCCGGTCGAGAGCCTCTGAAGAAACTCGGCCACGTCATCGGCGTTCACGGCGGTGCCGTTCAGACTGAATTTCCCGTCTTTTTCGCCGAAAGACTCGATCCAGAGACGCCTCGAGTCCCATTCGACGTTCCAGTTCTTCTGGAGCTGATCGAATCTATCAGACTCATTGCGCGGTGGACTGAGCATCGCCTGAAGTTCGTCGAGGACCCTCACCGGACCACTTCTCTGAGCTTCGAGCTTGTCGAGAACTTCGAGCTGCTGCGTGAGCTGCTGCTTCTGCTTCTCGAGTTGCTCGGCATCTTTGACTTCGGCCTGCGCTTTTTGAACCTCGCGCTGACTCTGGGCCACTTCCTCGTTGCGCTTTTCGAGCTGCGAAGATTCGGTCAGATATAGCAATCCGAGCACCAGTACTTCGGCGATGATCAGCGCAGCGAAAATAAAGAGCTGCGCGCGACCGGCCGAGCGGCGCTTCTGTTGCTTGATGGGAAGAAGATTTACGCGAATCATTCGTTCGTCCTCCGCATGGCGAGGCCAACAGCAACTGAGGCGATGGGCGCCCACTTCTGGATTTGTTCGGGCGGAAAGTCCCGTTCATCGTACGAGATGTTGCGAAACGGATTCGCAAGCTCGGACGGCACGCCGCTGGTGCGCGAGATGATACGCACCAGCGATGGAATCGCCGCGGTACCTCCGGAGACCACAATCTTATCAATCGTGCTATCGGCCGCGGTCGCTGCGTAGAAGTCGATCGAACGCTGGATCTCGGCGGCCATGTCCTCGGCCTTCTCCCCGATGATCTGCTCGACCTCTCGAGGCAACACCTCGTCGGAAGCCGCTCCCGGGCTACCGCCGAGTTTGTAGAGTTCTGCCTCTTGATACGTAATGTTGAGCTGTTTCTGAATTTCTTCGGTGATGTCGCTTCCGCCCATCGAAAGATCACGCGTGAACATCGTGATCCCGTCGGTGACCACATTCATCGTCACGACCGAGTTACCGATGTCCAGCAAAACGATTGTCTCGCCCTGGTGGAACCCGTAATTCGCCTCGTACATGTTCTGCACGCAGAAGGCGTCGACATCGACGACAATCGGATTCAGTCCCGCTTCGATCGCGACCGACGTGTAGTCGTTGATCATTTCGCGCTTGGCTGCGACGAGCACCACGTCCATCTGGCCCTGGTCGCTTCGTGGCAGAACCTCGAATCCGATGAAGACGTCTTTGATATCAAAAGGAATATACTGTTCCGCCTCCCACTGAATCGACTCCTCGAGTTCTTCGAGAGTCATCAATGGCAGCGTGATCTTTTTGATGATCACAGTATTTCCC
>CAYFTY010000299.1:0-5832 GCA_964346045.1 uncultured Bradymonadales bacterium
TTCTTCGGGCAGCAAGAAGTTGTAATGGATCGACGAAAGCTCGGCTTCGTCTGCAACCCGCATCGCCGCCGTGGCGAGGGCTCGCCGCAGTCCTTCTCGTTCTTCGGCCTCGAGTTCGTGATGGGTAAGTAAGCGTGCGCCTGTCACCGGGGTGAAAGGCACCGCGACGACGCCCTTGGGGTAATATCGGATGCCAGCGCGCTGAGCAGCGTCGGCCCAGCTCCAGTCAAAGACAAACTCCCCTTTGGAGTGGGTCTTGATGTAGAGAGGAGCTGCACCGATCAGTTTACCATCACGTCGGGCACTCAGGATCACGGGAAACCATCCCGTGCCCTCTCCAGTACAGCCGGTATCTTCGAGTGACGAGAGGAAGCCGTATTCGAGAAAGGGGCTCTCGTGAGAAACGAGCTCGTCCCATTCTTTGGCTCCGAGCTCAGTGACTCCGTCGTGCGATTCAATTGTGATGGCGTCGTTCATGCGTCTTCCGGAAAGCAGCGAGTGGGCTGCTCTTAAGATGTAGCGCGGTCGGGATCGATTCAAGGACTCCGCGCCGCTGGCCCGGTCCCATCGGTCATCGATACGACGTCAGCTCTCGGGGCGTGCGCGAGTCGGGCGCACGTCGTGCAATCGGTGCCATCGACCGAACGAGGCGTCGTCAATAAGGCGCGAGACCGTCGAGGCGCTCTTCGAAAAGCGCTGCCAGCGCTTCATCGCCCACCAGTCGGTAATATCTCGCCAGCTGCGCAATCGGGTAGGGATTGTGAGGCGAGAGAGCGATCATCTCGTGCAGGAGTGGAACGGCGGCGTCAAAGCGATGGGCCTCGAGATGCCCGGCTGCCTCGCGCCGGAGCCGGCCGAGCTTATCCCCCACTTCGGCATGCGATACGGGTCGTTCGTCGTCTCGAACGATACGCATGGGTTTGACGATCTCGCTCGACGCCATGCGTTTCTCAGGACGCCTTCGTACGACTCGTCCCTTGCGCAGCCGGTAGGTTTTCTGCAGCTTTTTCGTCAACTCGCTGTCTTCGGCCTTTCGACTTTTTCTGCTCGGAGCATCGTACTCGCGCCGAGCGGCTGCTTCCGTACGTCTGGCACGGCGCGGGTCGTCTGATGGTTCGGCCGTCGACATATCGACGCCAACCAGCTGACTCAGATGCACCATCAGAGTGGCCAGCGACAGAATATCGAGGCGATTGTGGTCGAAGACCGGCTCGAGCCCGCTCACCGAGACGCGCCCCATCTTCAAGTAGTTTTCCCAGCGAGTGGGCGCTTCACTGCCAGGCACATCATCGACACGGTGGAAGAGAGTGAGAGTTCGCTCGAGCGTCTCGAGACCGAGGTCTTTTCGCCGCGGAAAAAAGCGGCGCGCGACGCGCAGAAGGTCGACATGCTCGAGAGTCTCGAGTGCCGAATCGACGGCGTGATGTGCCATGCGTCCGCGCACCCGCGGTACATCAAAGGTGCGCCCGTTGAACGAAACCAGACCACGAAGTTCCTCGAGATCCCGCGCGAATTTCGAGAGCACCGCACCTTCGTCGGACTCGTCGGCCATCAGGTACTGCCGCACGATGAAATCGCCGTCTTTCCAGCATCCCAGGCCGATACAGTAGGCGCGCGAGGTCTCGGAAAGACCACTGGTCTCGATGTCGAAAAATCCGAGTTGATCGACCTCTGTACCGCCCGAAAAGAGATGAAGCTGGTCGTCGACGCTCAGCGGTAGTTCGACCTCGAGGACCTCGGCAAGGCTGTACCGACCATGTGCGTGAGCCGCGTCGAAACGACGTTCGAGCACCCAGACATCGTCTTCGCGATGTGCACCCAGTGATTCGAAGCCAGCTGCGTTGGATTGAATGCTCTCCGAGCCTTCGGCAGACCCTGGCCTGCGACGTGGGTCGGCATCTGTTTCGACCGCATCTTCAGCGAGGAAAACGCGATCTTCGGCTTCACGCTTTTCGGCCTCGTCGAGCGCTCGCACGCGTGAGCGATGCAACCGCCTGATCTTATCGGTAAATTTCGACATCCGTGTCGTCCCTTGCTGAACGTACAGGCAGTATGGCCACCCGACGCCGCGAGCGCAAGATCACTACTCTTCGACACACCAGGTCGGAGCATCTGGATTCGGCGTAAAGCTCGTCGGTATGGTGAGATCGCCCCAGGCTGCTCCCCCGATTCCGAGCACGACTTCATCGACCTCGCTACCTGAGATCTCGATGATCGCGTCGGCCGCGGTGAGCGCGGCCCCATCGACGACCTCGAGCCGCACCCGATCACCGTCGACGCAGTTCAACTCTTCAGAGGTGGTACACGCGGTGAGTGCTCTTGCGTCATAGGTCACGTCCGCCAAATCGAATGTATCGAGTCCAGTCGCGGTGACGGCAAAGGGAGCGCCATCACGAGACGCCGCGGCACCCGTCGAATCTGGATAGAGTGCGATGCGATAGCGACCTTCGACATCGACGAGCGAGGTCACCTCGGGATCCGCAGGATCGCCATAGAAGGTATCGACAGCTTCGCCGAGGAGCACCAGCGCGGTGCCAGGCCGCACATACGCGGGAACTTCGGTGATGGGAACATTCGCAAGGTCGGCCGAGGCCTCGATCGCCTCATCACCAAAAAGCGGCCACCAACCTGCATCGGGCAATCGAATCGGCCACTCCGTCGTGTCTTCGGCGAGCACCGGCTGAATGAGAATGTCGTCTCCGAGGAACCACAGGAATCGCTCGCCCTGCCATAGCCCCGGCGAGTCGGGCTCGACCAGGAAAGGATGCCTGGTGATCGGAAGACCCGCCTCGCGCACCTCGTCCAAAAGGCGTTTGAATTCAGGAAATAGCAGCACGTGAATCGAAGCCCAGCGCCGCGTGTGGTCGAGCGTTTCCTGGTCGCGATCGAAGTTCCAGTTATTGCATTTGTCGCCGCCGTGGTGCGTGCGCATCACAGGGTGAAACGCACCGGCGGTAAGCCATCGGAACCACAGTTCTTTGTCGGTATTGCGATCGGTCCCCACCGAGTTATAACCCGCGATATCACTGGCAAAGATCGGTGCGCCACTCAGGCCGGCGTGGGTGCTGATAGGGATGATGGTCGGAAATCCATCGTCGTACTCCCAGGTCGTGTCCTGATCGCCTCCCCAGAGCACCTGTACACCGCCGAGCCATCCACCGTTGGCCGATGCCCAACCGCTTCGCCCGAAGATGATCGGCGACTTCGAGTCGGCGCGTGAGTTCAGGTAGTTCTGACGCTGCCATTCGACGGGATAGAGATTATGGAATGCCCAGCCCTCTCGGCCATCTTCCATACGCGCATCGACAGGCAGCCATTCGGCAAAATCTGCCATCCAGCCATCGAGCCCGACCGTTTCGACGGCGGTGGTCTGGTAGCCTGCGAGCCACTCGAGCGCGTCCTGGTCGGTGAGGTCGACCAGCGCCGAGTCACGGAACGCCGGGTCGGTGAGCAGGATCACTTCGTCGTCGGCACTCTCGACGAAATACCCACCCTGCAGACCCTCTTCATGCATCTCGACCGTGTCGGGCACGAAGGGGTTGAAATAGCCCAGAAACGCCCATCCCTCGGCCTGCAATTCGTCGACGAAGGTGGGCAGATCGGGATACGCCATCTCATCCCATTCCCATGCGTACGAAAGACGGAAACCAAAGGCCGTGAGACGCCCGCCGATCCAGTCCTCGCTCCAGACTGCTGAGGCGGGGATGTCGTTGTCGCGGGCTGCGGACACGGCCTCATTGACGCGGTCGAGACCGGTCACGGCATCGATCCAGAAGCCAAAGCCCCAGTCGGCGAATTCGAAGTCGGGCCGGGTCAGGTAGGCGGATACCCGCGCCATGCGCGCCTTCGGAGTATCTCCGGCCACGACCACAAAGCCCGGCATGCTGCGATAGGAACGCAGGCTGACCATCGAATCGGACGACTCGCAGAGGTCGATCTCGGAATACCCGTCATGCGTCACGAGCGCTGCGAAGCCTCTGGTGCTATGCCAGATGCCAGCCGGGGCGTAGGCCGCCTCGGGGATGTTGTTGAGAGGAAAGAGCCCGCCATCGTCGGGTTTGCCGTTTCCCTGCTCTTGCGACCATAGCGGGAAGGTATGCCCGCGAAGGCCCATCCCTACGACCTGCGTGCCGAGGCCAAAAAACTCTTCGCCCGAGCGGCAGACCGTATTCAACTCGGCCCCGTCGGCCTCGGCCTCGAGCTGAATCGCCACGTCGAGGGCAGTCTCGTTAGCTCCATCCGGCACACGGGGAGTGAAAGTGATCGTGGCCGTGGTGCCATCTTCGAGTTCGTAGACGAGACCACCGGAATCAAATCGCGGGATCGAGGGTATCGACGCGACCCACGTGGTCTCAGCTCGCTCGCCGTCGAGACGAATATCGAAGGCCCCTGCCGAATTTTCGATAAAGGGTTCACCTCGCAGGACGCGCAATGCCGGCTCGTCGCAGTTCGCAGGACCCTGAACGAGCGTCTCGTCGCCGCGCGAAAGCCTCCACGAACCATCGCCATGAACGCTGAGCATGAGGTCACCGACCATGAAACCCGCATTATATTCGTCGCCGCAACTCAGTTCGTGGAGATCAGAATTCGATGCGTCGCCCGCGTCGATGCCCGATGCATCGTGGTCAGCGTCCATCGTGTTATTCGTGGACTCGTTCGACTCGTCGTCCGAGCACGACACCAATGCAATGACGAGAGCAGCGAGTATCAGATAGTTCCGGGCACCCATGATGAATCTCGAGATGAAAGGGGAGTCAGGAGCGACGGCGCATGAATGCGACAAAGAAGAACATGACGTTGGTCCAGCTCGTGGTTGCAGCGATTGCGGTCATACAGCCTCCCTCGTCAGAGCCGGTCTCCAGGGGGTCATCGCCCGCGGCCTCGCCCATATCGGATTGCTCGGATGTCCCGACATCGGGGGATCCGAGATCGGGGGCTCCCATGTCGGGCGTTGAGACCCCGGCATCGGTACCGGCGAGTCGCAAGGCTTTTTCGACCTCGACCCACACGAGTGGACAGAGGTCGCCGACGTTGCTTTCGGCCGAGCAATCCGAGCGCGCGCCACGAAGATCTCTGAAATCGATCAATGGCTCGAGGGCACCGTCGTCACTGACTTTCATCAGGTCGGCATCGTCGAATCGACGCATCGAACAGACGAAAGTCTCGCCCTCATGACGCCCGACGCAGGCAGCGGTGGTCTCCATGGCCACCGTCTCCCAGATGGTCTCGCCTTCTGAGCGAGTTCCGATGGTCAGCCCCTTTCCAGCCTCGAGACCGGCCAGCCATACTTTCTGTCCGTCTTCCGAAAGGGCAGCTCCCGAAGGCCACGTCATGATCTCGAACTGGTCCTGCGAAGGATTTTGGAGTGGACCCCAGAATATATGTTGCGACTCACCGCGACCCAACCAGACGATCTCAGAGGCACGTGCGTCGAGGATATACGGATATTTGAGCTCCTCGCGGATTGCGATCTCGCTCACCTCGGGCATGGCATCGAGCGATACATCGAGCATCACGCCAGCCCCTGAATTCGCGCGGTCGTAGCCCGAGACGACAGCTCGCTCGGGCCCATCGAAGCGCACACCCGTGAGTTGAATATCGGTGATGTCGAACTCGATTTTCGACCAGGATTCGCCCGAGTCTCGGCTCAGCCAGATGCCCTCGGTCTCGACGTCATTCGAAAGATAGATGGCGTTGGTCCCCGCCCCGTCGGCATCGGCAGGCGCCTGCGCGAGATCGTGTGTGCGTGTGAACGAACAACCATCGTCGGTGACGTGCACTGAGGTCTCGCCAAAGGTGATCCAGCGCGATGCCGAAAGCGGAATCACGACG
>CAYFTY010000300.1:0-5828 GCA_964346045.1 uncultured Bradymonadales bacterium
TCGCCAAACGCCTCGGAGTGCAGGGAGCGCTGGTCGCTCCGGTCGGCAAGCGCGGCGAGCAACAACTCGTGCGCCTGACACGCCTGACCGAATCGAATTTTCAGGAAGAGGCCCTCGGCGAGCTCAAGGTCACGCCGTTACTGGGCGATATCCTCGTCGAAATGGGCGTCGTCGATCGACATGAGGTCGAAATGGCTGCGCTCGAGGCCGACGTCAAAGGGAAGAGGCTGGGTGAGGCGTTGCTCGAGGGGCATTACGTCAGAGAAGCCGATATCTATCGCGCGCTCGGTCATCAGACCGGATGTCGTCTTGTCGATGCCGAAACCATCCTTCGGCATATGGACCGTGACCTGATTCATAAATATCCACGCTCATTTCTTCTGCACCATCGTCTGATTCCGCTCAAAAAAGAGGGAAACCTGCTCCACGTGGCCACGAGCGACGCTGGAGTCAAACCTGACGAACTGGCCCAATCTCTGGGACTACAGGGCATTTCGATTTCGTTGGTGACACCGAGTGATTTTCAAATCGTGTGGGCCACGCTCGAAAAGCCAGCCGCCCCCGTGGTCGGCTCGGAACTCGGGAGTGGATCGTCGGTCATTCTCGATGAGACCGGTCGGTTCGACGCCGAAACCATCGGTCTCTTTCAGAAGATTATCCATCTGGCGATCGATGCGCGAGCCAGCGACATTCATTTCGAACGACATGAACAAAAGGTTCGAGTCCGCCTGCGCGTCGACGGTGAATTGCGCGAAGCGGGCGGTGCCGCAGAAGATCTCAATGCCGACCAACTCGCCGGGATCGTCCAGCTCGTAAAGGTTTCGGCACGTATGGATCCCAGCCAGGGGCGTGTACCTCAAACCGGGCACTTTCAGCGTCGTGTCGATGGGCGTGTGTTCGACGTGCGGGCACGAACCCAACCGACCATGTTCGGTGAGACCGTCGTGTTGCGCCTGCTCCCGCAGGACGCCGAGGTCCTCTCGATCGAAGAACTTGGGCTCACGCCTGAGACGGTCGCGGGCCTGCAGAAAAGCATGCGACGACCCTCGGGGCTGATCCTCGTCGTCGGACCCTCGGGCGGCGGAAAGTCGACCACCCTCTACGCGGCCGTGAAGTCCATCGCCGAAGACACGCGCCGCAAGGTTGTTTCGGTCGAGCATCCCGTGACCTATGCCATCCCCAATGTGCATCAGGTCAAGATCTCTCCGCCCCACGGATTCGACGTTCCCGAAGCCCTCGTCGCAGCCATGGGAGACGACGCTGATGTGATTCTCGTCGGTGATATCAGTAGCTCAGAAACGGCGCATCAGGCGGTCGAGGCGTCGCAAGCCGGGCACCTCGTCCTGGCCACCGTGCATGGCCGAGACGTCGTCGATGGACTCACCAAGCTCTACGATTTTGGAATTGCTCCCAACACCGTTGCGACCGAGGTCAGTGCGATCGTCGCGCAACGTCTGGTCAAACGTATTTGCCAGGAATGCAAAGTCTCGGTCGATCTGGCCGAACTCGAGTTCGAGCTTCCGCCTGAAATGCCCGACGACTTCCCCGCGTTTCGCGGCGAGGGCTGCAACGAATGCGAAGACCTGGGCACCCACGGCCGGATTGCCGTGGCCGAATTTCTGCCGGTCGATTCCAAGCTCCGACAATTAATCGCCTCTCAGGCAACCATCGCCGAGTTACGTGCCGCGGCCGTCGAATCGGGCATGAAAACGATGTTCGGTGCAGCGCTCTCCTACGCGTCTGACGGCGTGATCCCTCTCGAAGAAGTACAGTGGATCCCATCATGGAAGTAAAATACGTCCTCGCCGTTGCGCTCGTCGCATCCTCAGGTCTTCTCGCGTCGTGCGGTGCCCCGGGATACTGTAAACAAGGTAGTTTTCCGGCCTTTGTCGAGGACGAATGGCGCGCGTACTGCGTGACGTACGACGAGCATGTCGAAAGACCCGGAAGCTTTGAGCTCGAAGCACTCACGTCGTTTCTGGCAGAGCATCCCAGGCGCGCCGCTGAGCTGCGAGCGAGCCTTCAGACGTGGGACGAGCCTGCGGCCTGTTTTCAGGCGCCTCGTGAGAAGCTCGAATACCGGGGACTGAATTCGTGCATTCAGCACGATGATCGGCAGCGACACGAGATGATCAACGCGTGGGAGGCGCGAGCCGAGGCCTGGATCGGAGAGCACGAAGCACAGGTTCAGTTCATCGGTCCGAAGCTCGGTGACCTTGCGCGCGAAGGCGCGCGATTGCTTCGCGAAACCAACGAGGCGTTTGAATTTCAGGCTCAGATGGATCCGGCGGATTACCTCGAGTGGAACGTCGAACTACGTACGCAAGCAGAGGCTGCATCCGAGCTTTCCGATGTCCGTGACGAATGGCGCGACGTCCTTCAGCGCGCCGAGGGTGTCGAATTTCTCAGAGAGGCGATGCTCGCCGATTTCGGACCACGAGTCGCGATGCTTTCCGAAGAGCTGATCAGCCTGCAGGACCGTCTGCGGGATCTCCAGGAAATTCGCGGATACCTCGAATTGGCCATCCCGGCCGCCGGAAAGCCCTGCAAGGACGGTGTTCGCGCCCGAAAAGAATCGAGGATCGCCAAGAGCGCCCTGCAGACCCAGGTCAAAAAAATCAAAGGAAATACACCGCGAGTCTCTACTCGGATCACCCCCGACGAGCGCGCGAAAGTCGAGTACGAGTTCTTCTCTGGTTTTGTCTGTGGAGAACGCAATCAAGACAAACAACTCGAAGAACAACGCACGCTCTGCGCTCGATACGAATATGTCCTCGAGCGTAAGAAGCCCGAAGGAGAGAAGAAATGGGGCGACTGGTACGTCAAAAAGATCTCCGAGGGTGGCGTGGATGAAGGGGTCGATTGCACACTGATTGAACGATGAATTGAAGATTCGTGATCAGCCTGTCATACTTTGTGCGACATGTAGGTACATTGTTTGAGGCACATTGAATGAGACGTTTACTCGCATCGACTCTCGGCGTTTCTCTGATATTTCTGACAGCGGGATGTGGTGACGTATTCGAGGGCCCACCGGCTGAGTACGAGTCGATGCCCGGGTTTCAGAAACGAGTATTCCATCTCGAGGCCCCATGTTCTGTGGAAGTTCAGGGCTTCGGCATGGTGGATATCGAGAATGAGTATCTGCCCAACGTCGTCGCCTGCGAGAATGGCAACGCCCCTCCCGAAGCCCTGAAAGCCCAGGCCGTCCAGGCCCGCGGATTTCTGTACTACAAGCTCTTCGTGGCGGGAGATACGGTTCTGGAAAACTCACAATCCGATCAAGTCTTTCGATGCGATCATCGACCGAACGGGGCTGGGGCCGAGCACATCGCGGCGGTCGAAGCAACCAAAGGTCAGTACCTGACGTGGAACGATTCGATCATCGCATCCTTCTACGTAGCAGGGAATCGGCCGCCCAATCCCGATGTGAACGATCCCGTGAGCTCCTGTAACGGGGCAGGAGGCGAAGGTGATCTCGGGACCGAGCCGCTGGTGACGTACAACTGGGAACGCGCCGGATGCAATATCGATATGTCGACGATCGGCTGGGTGCCCAACGACTGCAATCGCAACCCTCATAATCGAGGTTGCGCCTCGCAGAACGGTCAGACCTGCCTCGATAACCTGGGCTGGAAATACCAGGACATGGTCAAGTACTACTACGGAGCCGATATCCAACTGGTCGTAGCCGACGGAGAGTGCGGTGGCCCGCCGCCACAGACGATTGATGATTTCGACCGCTTCTGCGGTCTGAAAGAAGACGGTAGCTATTGCTTTGACACCTCGACGAGCGTGACGTGTGAGAGCGAGTTCGGCGTTGCGAACGAACCCTGTACAAATGGTTGTGAAGACGGTGCGTGCACCGACGACACGACAGAGCCGCCGAGCGCCTGCGATGGTCCGGCCGATGGATGGCACTGTGCCGACTCAGCCACTCGTGTCGAGTGCGCTGGTGGCCAGGTAAGCACCGCCGAGACCTGTCCCGACGGATGCTCGGATGCGGAATGTGTCGAGGGCGACTCGACTGGCAACAACGATGTGCAGAATCCGGATGATGATGCGATGGACCCCGGCACGCCTGCGCCAGGGGGCGACGCTCAATTTCCCGCGCTCGTGAGTGTTTCCCAGGGTACGGCCGGAGGATGTTCGTCGATCGATGGGCGACCGGCGGACCTGGCGCTTCTGATACTCCTCGGATGCGTGGCACTGCGCAGAAGACGGCGGTAGCCGCTCACTCATTGGCCGAGGTCGATCAGGCCGATCAATTCATCGACGAGGTCTTCGTCTTTCAGCCGCGATCGACGAATGGCCACCACCGGAGTCGAGCGCATTTCGACATCAAACGTTCGAAATCCTTCGGGGATTGGATGTGTCGCGGGAAAGACCGCGAGTGCATCGAGACGGCGCGCAAACTCTTCGAGAAGTGTGGCCGAAGAAACGAGGGCCTGTGGATGTTGGCGATAGGCCGGGATCGGGCCCGAGTTCAGTCGTACCTCATCACTCAAGGCGACATGCGGGTAGCGCTCGAGGAGGCCGCGTACACTCGGACTCTCTTCTGCAAAGGCCACGTGTGTTTCGAGCGCGCAGAGCCTCCATTCGATGCTGCCGAGCGAGACCGATTCGGTCGAACGATCGTCGTCGATGAGTTCTTCGAACATCAAAATCAGGTCGACCTGGCCCTGTCGGAGGGTCGCGAGCGGTGCTTCCTGAATCGACACATTCAAGGTGATCTCGAATTCGCTGCGATCGACCAATTCGTGGATTCGGCCCAACGAAGATCCAAGTGACGGTGTCAGAGCCAGGTGCAGATGGGTCGGCATCTTGCCGAATAGCTTGTCCAATTGGTCATCGACTCTGCGCATCGCGTCACGCACGCCATCGAGCAAGATCTTGCCCTCTTCAGTGAGCTCGAGGGAACGACCACTGCGATCGAAGATACCGACTCCGAGTTCTTCTTCGACCAGCCGGATCGTACGTGAAATTGCCGGTCGGCTTACGCCGAGAATCTGTGACGCCTCTCTGAGACTCTCGCTCTCGGCGGCGGCCCTGAAGGCAGGGAGCCACGACCACACCGACTGAACGCGTCGAAATCGCTCGTATTTATCCATGATTTCCCCGAGGTAATCCGGTTTCGCCGATTCACTCCTGATAGAAAGACGACCAGCGTGAAACCCACTCTGTCTAGATGGCATCTGGTCAAGGAGGGTTTCGTATGATTCCATAGAGGGGTCTGTAGAGAGGGAACACTGTGACAAACCAGAATCTGATCAATCTCGACACGCTGGTCGAACGCGCCGCAGAGCGAAAGGAACTCCCGGCGCCGACCCTGGAGTTTCAGCACCTCGACGTACTCTGGCTGCAGGTCACCGGCACGCTGTGCAACCTGGCCTGTCTGCACTGCTTCATTTCGTGCGGCCCCAAGAATGACAGCCACCCTTACATGACTCGCGAGCAGGTCCTCGAAGCCCTCGAAGACGCAGAGAAAGAGGGTGTGAAAGAGGTCTATTTCACCGGGGGTGAGCCTTTCATGCATCCGGAGATCAAAGACCTCATCGATGCGACGCTCGAGATTGCGCCGCTATCGATTCTGACGAATGGGATTCTCATCGATGACGAGATGGCCAAATGGCTGGCTGGCCGCGTCGCTTCGGCGCCCTACAACTTCGATATCCGTGTATCGCTCGACGGAACGACCGCCGCAGAAAATGATGCGATCCGCGGCCGCAAGACGTTCGAAAAAATCCTGGCCTCGATCGATCGTCTCTGGGAAGCCGGTGTGAATCCTGTGATTACGGTGACGACGTGCCATGCCGACCTCGCCGACG
>CAYFTY010000301.1:0-5827 GCA_964346045.1 uncultured Bradymonadales bacterium
AGACGCAGGTGAGGTCTTGTTCTTCAAAGCGTTTTACGGCTTCTTCGACGGCTTCGGTGAGGCCGGCGATGATTGTCTGTGTCTTGCAGTTCTTATTCGCGCAGACGACGTAGCCATCGATCTCAGAGAGTACTTCCTCGACCCATTCGACCGACGCCGGCACGCCGGCCATAAGGCCGGGGTCGCCATTCATCGGCGTGGCTTTGGACATTTCGGTGCCGCGCGCTGCGACGGTGAGTAGCGCATCTTCAAAGGGCATGACGCCTGCAGCGACACATGCCCCGTACTCTCCGAGACTGTGGCCTGCGACGACATCGGGTTCGATGCCGAGCTCCTGGAAGAGACGGAAGAGAGCCACGTCGATGGTAAGCACCGCGGGCTGCGTGACCTCCGTCTGCGAGAGAGCGAGGAATGCCTCGGACTCGTCGGTGCCTTCTTCGGGAAAGATCAGGCTGCTCAAGTCACGTTCGAGAACCGGGCGCATGATGGCGTCGGCCTCATCGAAGGTCCGCTGGATCACCGGGAATCGTTCGCGCAGATCGGCGAGCATCCCCAGATACTGGCTTCCCTGGCCGGGAAAGAGCATGGCGACTCGCCCCGGAGCGTTGCCCTCTCCGTAGAAAACCCCCTGATTGGAGAGCACCCGCCACCCTTTTCGACGCTCGAGACTGCGCGCCGCCCTGGCGATGCGGGTCTCCAGCTCTTCGCGATCGGTAAAGACGATGGCGAGTCGGTACATGCCCGTACCAGGTACGGCATCGAAGGCCACACGATGGTCCTCGGTGGCATCGAGGCCTCGCTTTTCGAATTCGCTCGCGAAGAGATCGAAGGATTCTTTGAGAGTTTCGTAGGTTTCGCCGGTGAAGGTCAGAATGCCGTCTTCGGAAGGCCGGTTCATCAACGTCGGCTCGCGAGTCGAAGCGTGACTCTCTCTGGTTTCGAATCCTCGACCGGTCCATGTGTTTCCGGCCGGAAGATACTCTTCCATCGCGACGTGGAAATTCGTGCCACCAAAGCCAAATGCGCTCACCCCTGCGCGGCGCGGAGCTCGATCGCGCGTGACCCAGTCGGCACGCTCGGTCTGAATTTCGAATCGCGTATGCTCGAGTTCCAGCGCTGGATTGGGAGTTTTCACGTTCAGAGTCGGAGGCAAAACGCCGTCGCGCAGCGCAAATGCCATCTTGATGACGCTCGCCGCGGCGGCAGCCGACTTCAAATGCCCGATCATCGACTTCACACTTCCGAGGCCGATATGATCCGAAGCGGCCGGTCCATCATCTTCTGCAAAGACGGTCCTCAGACTGGCAAATTCGGTCGGGTCACCTACGGGAGTGCTCGTTCCATGTGCTTCGACGAGCGAGACCGAGGCCGGTCCAAATCCCGCATCTTGATAGGCGCGACGGATAGCGAGTTCCTGACCGATTGGATTCGGCGCGGTGATTCCTTTGCCACGCCCGTCGCTCGAGCCGCCAACGCCTCGGATCAATGCGTAGATATCGTCGCCGTCTGCGATGGCGTCCGAGAGGCGTTTGAGCACGAAGACGCCTGCTCCTTCGCCCATCACGAATCCATTGGCGTCGGCGTCGAAGGGGCGCGAGCCGTCGGGCGAGAGTGCGCCAATCTTCGAAAATTTCACAAAAGAGGTCGCTCCCATCGTGCGGTCGACACCTCCTGATATCGCCATGTCGAATTGACCGGCCCGCAGTCCGCGGACGGCACTCTCGAGAGCCGCAAGCGATGACGCGCATGCAGCATCGACCACATAATTGGGCCCGCGCAGGTCAAACGCTTGAGCTACGCGGCCGGCGATGACGTTGGCGAGTTCGCCCGGCATCGAGTCTTCGGAGATGCCGACAATATTGTCACGAACTGCCGCTCCCGCCTTTTCGAGCGTTTCTTCAATCTCGGCCTCGGTGAGCTTTCCGAGCGCGATTTCCATGAGGTTCTTGCGCAATTCCCGTTCAATCTCAGGGTATTGAATGCGCAGATTGGTCTGGTCACGCAGGTCACCCCCGAGTGCGTTTCCGAGTACGACAGCGCAACGCTCACGGTCGAAATCGCGCTCGTCATATCCAGAATCTGCGAGGGCCTCTCGTACGGCCTCGAGGCAGATTAGCTGGGTCGGGTCGGTCTTCTGAACTACGGTCGGTGGCAGACGAAAGGCACGTCGATCAAAATCGAAGTTTTTCACCCAGCCGCCAATCTTCGAATAGGTCTTATCTTCGGCACTGCGGTCAGGATGGAAATAAAGCGTTGGGTCCCAGCGCTCGACCGGTACATCCGAAATGGCGTAGTGGCCCTCGAGGATATTTCTCCAGAACTCGGGGCCATTGGCGGCATCGGGCATGATCGCGCCGATGCCTACGATGGCGATAGCTTCGTTTCCGTCGACGATGTCGTTCGTTCTCGATGTGTTCATGGCGTGCCCCTTCTGGCCGTGATCATTCGATTTTACGGTGCCTTGAATGAAGCGCTGCATTTCGGGTGTGACGGCTCCGGCCTCGAGCGATTCGTCGCTCGTGAAAACGTCCTCACCGTGGTCGACGAGTACGCCTTCGAGGGCCGAAAGCGCGGGTGGCACGACGACCACATGACCTCGGGCCTGCGCGAATTTGGCCTCGGTTGTGCTCGGCGCCCAGACTGCCGTTGCATCGAATCCATGCTCGGATGCGAGCATCTCGGCTTCGACCAGCGAAGTCAGGATTCGCTTGCCCTCGTAATTCGGCGTTTGATCGCGTCCATCGATCCAGGCGTTCTCACACGAAGCCGAGCGGACCGCTTCCAACTCGTTGTCGAGCCTGCCCGCTCGGCTTCGCGTCCATCGATCCAGGCGTTCTCACACGAAGCCGAGCGGGCAGGCTCGACAACGAGTTGGAAGCGGTCCTGGAGATTTTGCAGCAGGGTGTCTGTCGGCGACGCAAAAACAGGCACAATGCAGACAAGTTTTTCACTCAAAGCATTCATTCTGGCATCTTTGGTAAGTAACCACTTAACAATGCGGGATATAGCTTACGCGTGATCCCGTCGCAAGTCCTAAGTCTCTAACTTCGTGAGAAAAAACGACCGTTCAGTTGGAAGAATCCATGAATGACGGTTCAGTCTTTTTGGACTGAATCGTGACTCATCAGTGATTCGTGTAGGTAAGTGTATGACAAGCGTGAGAAAGTGCATCCCACATCCCATGCGTTCGGGCGAGTCACTTGGGCTGACTGGCCCGTCATTCAGCGGCCGTGCCTGTCGGTCCACCGTGACCGGGTTCTGGAGCGTCCTGATCAGAATATAGAAGAGGGCAGTACGAATTCTACTTGAGGTCGTGCTTCTTCAGAAGCTCTCGCAGATGATAGCGAGTGAGCCCTGCTTTCTTGGATGCCTGCGAGATATTGCCTTCGAATTCCTTCATGATTCGCTCGAGATAATCATATTCGAACTGGTCGAGAAGGTTTTGTTTGCCCTCTTTGTAAGGGATGCTCAAATCGACCGAGATCACCGAGGTGTCCGGGTCGTCGGCCGAAGGGATCGACATCGCAGACGATGACGAGAAGTCGGTCATTCCTCCGCCGAGAGAGTTGCCCATGTGCAGGTCGCTCTTGTCGATCGTCTTGTCGCTGGCGAGCGAGCCCGCGCGCTCGATGACATTTTTCAATTCGCGGACATTCCCCGGCCAGTCGTAGGCCATGAGCATGTCCATGGCGTCGGCGGTGAGCCGCATCTTAGGCTTGTCCGGGCGCCTTTGGGCGACCGAGTCCAGGAAATTCTCGACGAGGAGAGGGATATCGTCTTTTCGGGCAGCGAGCGGCGGGAGCCCGATGTTGATGACGCTGAGTCGGAAGTAAAGGTCCTCGCGGAAGGGGCCTTCGTTGACCATCTCGCGGAGGTCTCGATTGGTGGCGGCGATGACTCGCACGTCGGTGCGAATCGTCTTCGTACCGCCGACGCGTTTGAATTCTCGATTTTCGAGTACGCGCAGAAGCTTGGGCTGCAGGGCGATATCGAGCTCGCCAATCTCGTCCATGAAGAGCGTGCCGCCGTTGGCCTGCTCGAACGCTCCTTTATTCTGACTCACCGCACCGGTGAATGCGCCTTTTTCATGCCCGAAGACGTAGCTTTCCATCAATTCGCTGGGAATCGAGGAGCAATCGAGCACCACATAGTCTTTGCTCTCGCGGCGGGATGCATCGTGGATGGCGCGCGCGATGCGCTCCTTGCCGGTTCCTGTCTCGCCCTGAATCATCACGGTGAGCTCAGATGGCGCGACTTTCTCGAGCGTTGCGAAGACCTCTCGCATCGCGACCGACCGTCCGATCACTCCCTGAAAGTGTTCGTCGGGGCTGAGGGGAATCTCGACGACTTCATCGCTCGGTTTGAGCTGAAAGGTCGTATTGCCGGCCTGAAACGTTGCTTCCGGGGCCAGATAGACCTCTTTGACGCGGCAGCCCGAGAGGAGTGTGCCGTTGGTCGAGCCCATATCGCGCAACAGAAATCCTTCTTCCTGGGCGCGTAACTCGAAGTGGGTTCCGCTGACGCGGTCGTCCTTGAGTACGATGTCGTTGACCGACGAACGACCGACGTAGGTCTTGGTCTTGCTGATGCTGAATTCTTTGCCTTTCTGGTCGCCTTCGATGATGACCAATTTGGCTTTTTTGAGCTGTCTCGAGGTGGCCTTGTCGTTGACGAAGACCGTACGCAAACCCATGTCTTGCTTACTCATGCTACCGCCACTCGTCGGTTGCTCGATGTGTACAAAGCTGGCCGGACGATAGCACCGCGATCGTAGAGTGGCAACTCAATTATCCACCTTGTGGAACCAACTTTGTCGGCCCGCGAACGAACGTCCGATTCAGTTGCCTGCAACGGGGACACCGGTCGTGCCGATGATGGCGCGCAGATCCTCGTCGTTGAAGCGAAGTCCGGCTCCGATGAAGTATTCGGTGCGCCGCTCGTTGAAGATGTCGTCCACACCGGCCGCCACGTAGGCAATTCGGAAGAAATGGTACGAAGCAAAGGTACGAATTCGCGGGCTCACATCCACGCCGAAGTCGAAGAGGTCGGCCTGAACCTGAAGCGTTTCGTCGGGCATCAGCAGAATATTTGCTCCGACTCCGCCCGAGCTCTCGATCAGGCCGAAGCGACCCGTCAAACCCAGCCAGTCGGTGGGGCGCCAGATATGCGCAAATTGGACGCTGAATTTGAAGGAGTCCGTCGTCCTAACCTCGGTCTCTCGATAGAGGCTGTCGGGATTGTCCAGGTTGGTCGTGTTGATATCCGAGGTGACGATTTCGGTCTTGCCGCGGTAATCGTCGACCAGCTCGATCAGGTAGTATTTATTGCGGTCGGGCTGAAGTCGCAGTCCGATGATATTTTTGAACTGGCGGCTTCCGAGGTGATACTCCGAACGCAACTCGATGATGGTCTGAAGCGTCAACAATTGATTGGCGTACCCTCCCACATCGTCGAGCAATTGTTCGGTACGCTGGGCGATTGCCGGGTTGTTGACGAGCTCCCCGATCGTTCCTTCACCCTCGTTGATCTTGTCGGTGATATCCTGAATGTTTTGCAGACTGTAATTCAGCGAATCCAGCGTCGATTGAAGCCGTGAAAGAGTGCCTTTGAGTGTTCCGAGGCCGCTCTGCAGGTCCGAAGACGATTGACCGACGATGTACCGCACCTCCTGCACAATGGCTTCGGTATCGCGCAGGATATTTCCGATCGAGTCGCGGCTGAGGTCACCGAGTTCATCGAGGTCGTACGAGACGTTTTCGACGTTCGACAGGATCCGGTCGAGTTTGGGCGTATTCGATTCGACGAAAACGTTCAGGGTGTCGACCAT
>CAYFTY010000302.1:0-5797 GCA_964346045.1 uncultured Bradymonadales bacterium
GTGAGCGGTATTCCCGGCCGCTTGGGCGCGGCGTTCTGGCCAAGTGTGGCCTTGTCCGGTGCCGCCGCGAGTAGTCGTGCAGCCCGCGGAAATTCGTCGACCTCTTCGACACCCGCCTTCGGGCTCTCTTCATGAATCAGCTCGAGGATTCGATTCGCCAGCTTGAGCTGCGACTGCGTGCGCGTCTTGCTGGTGCCGGCGTTTTCGAAGGCCGCCTGCAACCTTGGCGCAAGCTGTTGCGTCAGCAGCTGCGCAACGACATCGGCATCTGCGTCATCTTCGAGATCGACATGCCAGTCGTCGGCACGCGCCCGCTCGATCGCGGCATCAAGTTCCCTGGATACGACAAGGTCGTAGAGACCCTCCACAAGTTTGTCACGTGCCATGCTACCAGGCTACTCGAGACGAATTCGATCGACCAGGCTCTCGTCGAGCCACTCACTGCATCGCGGCGACGGTCTGGGGACGTCAATATGTGGGCGAATGGGCGCTCGTTGCGCCCTTGGTCACGCTTGCCGTGCTCCTCGCTGGTTCACGGCGTGCAGATGCTCGAGCACGTTGCGGCGAAAAAACCCGTGAGGCGTGTTATTCGTGGGTGGTGGTTGTTAATGTGGTGGCGAGGTTAGCCGCGCTGAGGATGTCGTCTGCGCTGCGCGCGGCGGTCGAAAAGCAACGCGCCGAAGAAGAAGCCGAAGGGCCACGGCGCAGATGAAGAGCTGCTCGACCGAATCTTCGAGTCGTTGCTGCTGCACGAATATGGCGCGCTGGGAATACTCGACCTCGATGGCATCGCGTCGATCGAGGGTTTGCGAGGGCGTTATGTCGACTTCGGACCGTGACTCGCGTGGGTCGTAAAGGCGACTGACCCGTTGCCTGGACCGCTCGAGTCAGACCCTGAAGTGAGCCGGGATCGGGCGATTGGTGAGAATTCTCAGAATGCTCAGTGCAGGTGTGGCTCCGCGATAAACGTGACAGAATTGAGGTTCTGAACTAGTGTTAAATTCCTCGAACACGACATGTTTTTTGGACGGAAACATTATGCGAAGCATATACATCTCTTTCATCTTCATCCTCGCGCTCGGTTTCGTCGCCGCCTGTGGTGGAGACGACGCTGCAACGACGAACAACGGGGCGAATAACCAGAACAATACCAATAATGCCGATCCCGAAATGGGGCAGAATAATGCCGTCGACATGGGCACGGATTTGCCGCAGGGCGACTGTGCCGAGGCTTCGGATTGTGCCGCGTCGCCGAACGCGACGGCGTCGTGCGTCGAGGGTGTTTGCGAATACGAGTGCTCCGATGGGTTCGACGATTGCAACGACGACCTCGCCGACGGCTGCGAGGTCGACCTGAGCGATCCGGCGAACTGTGGAAGCTGCCAGAATATGTGCCCCGAGCGACCTGACGCGACTGCGGTCTGTGAGATGGTCGACACCTCACCGACGTGCGGCATCACGTGCAACGATGGGCAGCTGAATTGCGATAGTGATGCGGTGACGGGTTGCGAGACCTCGAGTTTCGATCTCAACAACTGCGGAGCTTGCGGTAATCAATGCCCGAATTTCACCTACTGCGCCGGTGACGGTTGCCGCACGACCAACACGACCTGGGATAAGAACCTCGGCACGTATCACTTCCAGGACGGAATCACCGCGCTGGCCGATGACTCGGGTTTCGTGGTCACAGGTGCGCAAAAAGGTAGCAACGGTGCGACGCTCGGGCCATTTCAGACCTTGCCCGACGAACCTACTGAATTCGCGGCCGGATTCAACCCCTCGGGCGACGCGACATGGATTCTGCCGCTTCCCGATGGGATCACGGTGCAAGCGCCCGTCGCCATCGGCAATACGAATGTCGCGCTCACGATGTCGTATTTTCCCGGAAACCTCGACCAGCCCTCTTTCATGTTGCCGACCGACGCATCGTCGGTTTCGATTTCATCGCAGGGCGACAACCGCCAGTGCCTCGTTCTGCGCGTGAACCCACGCGGTAAAGTCGTGGACTACATTCAGATCTACAGCCGAGCTGCTGACCAGTCCATCACTTGCTTCACTCGGGGCAGCGACGGCGATGCGGGCTTCTATCTGGGGGTGATCACCCGAGATTCCGACGAACTCTTCTTTCGCAACGCGACCGGGCAAGAGAGCGAGATCACCACGGTCGGCGGCGAGCTGCTGGCCGAGACAGGCGTCAACATCACGAGTCTGATTCGCTTCGATGCGAGCCTGAACCAGGTCTGGACACGGCCCCTGTTGAGAGAGCCTTCCGATTCGGGGCTCGCGATTGGAGGTATGGGCGGCATCGCTGTCTCGGCCGATTCGCTGCACATCCCACTGACCTATGCGACGGCCCAGCAGATTGGAGGAAGCGAAGGCATCAGTCTTTCGGACGAAGGCGACGACCAGGATAGCAAGAGAGCCTGGGTAATCCTCGACGATAACGATGGCTCACCGCTCGAGGCGCAGGGCATCCCGCGAGAACTCCAGATCGCAGGTATTCATCCGATCCCGGGCTCGGACGAGGTGCTGGTGCGCGGAACCGCTTTCGGAAGCTTCGAAGTATTCGACACGCAGGTCTCGATTCCGTCTGCCAATTCCAGCGATGCTTTCATCGCCCGTGTCGCTCCGTCAATGGGCTTCGAAGCCCGCTGGGTGACGACTTTTGGCGGCAGCGCCGGCGGCTTCGAACGCGAGAGACCGGTGGATATCAAGATCCGTGAGAGCGACCAGACCATCTACGTGGCCGGCGATTTCAACTCGGGCTTGAACGTCGGGCCCTATAGCTTCACCGGTCCCGGAGACGAGCAGTACATCGTCAGCCTGGCCGAAGGCGGCGAAGTGCGATGGGCCGAAACCTGGGGCGGTAAGTTCTTCCAGAACTCGCCTGATATCGATTTCCTCGAAGAACAGCTCATCATTCTGGGCACGTCTCGCGGCGAGACTCGCTTTATGAACGTGCAGATCCCGGACAATAACGACACCAGTCGCATCACGCTCTTCTCGGTCGATGATTCGATGGAAGTTCAGTAGAGGCCGGCTGGGTCCAGGCACCGTTCAGTGATGAACTGACCGTCGTCCAATGAGAGCAAAGAGACAGCGCCATTGCAGGAACCCCGCGATCGTTGGTATTCCGGTTCTTCCACCTGTAGGAGGCCCGATGCCGATCTTGAAACCCGCGCTCGCCGACAATCCGTATCTCGTGCCGTTCGACGGCAACGTTTCGCTCGCCGATTTCGCGACTGCGCCGCCCGAGGATGCGCCGTCGAAAGGTGAACTCAAGGATGAGCTCGACGAGCTGGTCGACGAGCTCTACGAGCTGCAGCGCGTGCTCTATGCCGACGGTCGTTACGCGGTGTTGGCTGTATTTCAGGCGATGGATGCCGGCGGCAAGGACAGCACGATCCGTAAAGTCTTCTCGGGCGTGAATCCTGCTGGCTTTCGTGTGAATGCGTTTGGTCCGCCGAGCGAGCTCGAGCGCGAGCATGACTTTTTGTGGCGCTGCAAGAAGCGCCTGCCCGAGCGGGGACGGATCGGCATATTCAATCGCTCGCATTACGAAGAGGTTCTCGTCGTGCGGGTGCACCCGGAATACCTCGAGGGGCAGCACCTGCCGTCGATCGACCTCGACACGATCTGGGACGAGCGCTTTACGTCGATCCGCGACTGGGAGCGACACCTCGCGATGAACGGAACGGTGGTCGTGAAGTTCTGGCTTAATATCTCGAGAGACGAGCAGAAGCGCCGCTTTTTGCGGCGAATCGAGCGCGACGACAAGAACTGGAAGTTTCGGCTCGGAGACCTCGACGACCGCGCTTGCTGGCCCGATTTCATGCACGCGTACGAAGAAGCCCTCGCGAATACGTCACGCGAGAACGCTCCATGGTACGCAATCCCGGCTGACGACAAGCCGTTCATGCGGCGTGAGGTCGCGCGGGTCATGGTCGAGACGATCAAGAACCTCGACATCGCCTACCCGACCGTCGACGACGAGCAAGAGCGTGAGCTCGAGCTCGGTCGACAGCGGCTCGAGAGCGAGGAGTAAGTCGCGAGGCCCCGGGTGTCTCACTGCACTTCGAGCACGCGTCGCAAAGCGACTGGTACCCGCAAAGCTGATGTTGCAGTGGAACACGGCATATGTGCTGCACGGGGCGAGTCAAAGGCAGACCGATGCACGTCAGTCGAGCGCACCTTGCAATCTCTTGTAGAGCAGCGCGGCTTCGCTGATCGCGATGGGGTCGTCGCTCTCGAACTTAACCGACACGTCCTGAGGGCCTTCGGGGTAGCTGATGTGGAATCCCGGGTCGAGTATCAGCGTCATACCCGTCGAGCCCAGGTCGCGATAAAACCAGTCTATGTAGCCCTGGTCGGCATCGGTCATGAACCCCAGTCGGCGTGCGGCCCACATGATTCGACGCGCCTCGATGTCGTTCAATGGCCGGCCCGCAAACTCGTCAAAGGTCTCGCGCGATAGTTGGTCAAAGGGCGACACGATTTCGTAATCGGCCAACACCTGAGCCCACGCGTCGGTCTTCAACTCGATGGGGTGCGCCACGCGTATGCGCGCCGGGTCTTCGAAGTCGAGCACCTCGTCGTCGATAGTCACCAGCGCCAGGGTTTCGTCGAGCCGGCAGGCCACGCGGGCGTCTCGTTCGATCATCCAGATCAGACCCAGTGCAAACGAGCGCGCAAATGGATTGTCGATCCAGACCGCTGCAAAGGTCTCGGCATCCCAGGAGCGCCGGTTGGTCATGGCCTCGATGAGGTTGTCGCGCACCATCGAGGCCGAATCGCGGATCTCGCGCCGCAGGTTCTTCAGTGATTCACGCCGGGCCCTGAATTCGTCTTCGTCATCGGCGACGAGTTTTCCGGGGATGCGGTCCCAGACCTTGCCCCTTTCGTCGACCATCCTGACGCCACCGTCTCGGTCGACGCTGAGCTCGAGCGTACCTCTTGCCCCAAAATCAAAAGAACGGACGCCCTCGTGGTCGAATCCCAGCGTTGGAATCGCCCGCTCGAGAAGCTCTTCGCGTGTACATCCACGCTCTCGGGCGATCTGCTCGAGCGCGTGATGCGCATGGTCTCGAAAGGCCGGCGTCCGGGCTTTGCGGCTCCAGTAGTGAATGCGTTGAACCGACTCGGCCGAGCCGTCGATGGCCAATACGTCGATCGTCTTCATGGCCTGCTTTACAAAGCCCGAACTCGCGAGTTTGTTCAGGCTTCGTCCCAGCCCCGAGATGTCGACCGCGCGGCCGAGTATCGCCGCCGCGGCGAGCACCCAGCCGATCCGCACATCGCCGTGGTCGTCGCCCAGTTGGGTGCGCAGGGCATGCCACATCGCGCTCGATGAATCTCGATCGAGGTGAGCGCGCAAAAAGCGCATGTCTTCGATGCGATCGATGTGTTTCAAAAGCGCCAGAATCGTCGCGGCGGCCTCGGGGCTCATCGGCTTCGAAGAAGCCCAGAACATCTCGGGCAGGCTCTCGAGGTCGAGTTCTTCGGGGCCCTCGATGCGATGCTCGCTCAAGAAGGCATCGAGTGCTGCGTCGTCGAATCTGCGGGCGTCGGCGATGGCTGCGATCACGTCGACGCGCGGGCCCAGCGCCCGTCGCTCGGGAAGCACTTCGACCAGACGCGATGCCAGGTCTTCGGGGCCGAGGTGCCGCAGCAATTTGACGGACCGACGCCGCACCTCGATGTCGGCGGCGTCGAGTTCGGATATCAGAAAATCGATGCCGCGCTCGCCCAGCTCGACGGCAGCTTTGACCGCCGACCGCTCACGCCACTTGCTGTCGCG
>CAYFTY010000303.1:0-5786 GCA_964346045.1 uncultured Bradymonadales bacterium
GATGGAGATGGAAAGTTATCGCTCGGGCTCACAGACGATGAGCCCGAAGAGAAAGAAGAGCCCGGCGAGGCTGAAGACGCAAACCCCGTGAAGGCCCTCGATGAGGTGAAACCGACGCCCGCCGGCGACACCAATCCAGATGGCGCAGAGCCGACGGAGAGTCCGGCCGAAGAGCCAGCCGAAGCGCCGAAGAAAGACGAGATCAACCTCGACGCACCGCTCTTCGAGTGATCGATTCCTCAGTGCGCGCAGACCGTGCGCACGCGAGAGAGAGCATTCGAGTTTCCGACGAAGCGCGATTTCGACTGCGCGCTCGCGCCCGGGATATCACCACACCACTGATTCTGGGCGGCTGAATACGACGCGCAGACACCGCTGCCCCCAGAAGCCGTCTCGATGCAGAAGGTAGGGGCTTCGCCGTCACGGTCGGGGCAGAGGCCTTCACAAGGAAGCCCGCAAAATCCCTGGCCGACGCTGTTTTCATAGCAGAATCCGCTTGCGCCGTCGGCGCGGAAATCACATTGAGAATCTTCGGTGCACGGAGTTCCGACCCACGCCGGTTCAGTCGACGGCATCACGCTCTCGGGCGGCATGCAGACTGTGCGACGACGCGCAGACAGAGACGTGTCGCCGACATAGCGAGTCATTTCACGCTGCACGGTGCCCGGGATGGCGTTGCAGAAGTTGTTCTGTGTTGCCGAGTACGATGCGCAGATGCCGGTTCCAGGCGTGTCTGAGGGTACGCAAAACGTATACGCCTCACCCCGTCGATCGGGGCAGAGACCCTCGCATGGGAGCGAGCAAAATCCGCGGCCGTCGAAGTCGTAGCAGAAGGCCTGCGCACCCCCCGAAGAAAAGTCGCATTCCGAGTCGCTGGTGCAGGGTTCGCCTACCCATGCTGGAGGCTCGAACGTTGTGCCCGAGCCGCCGGCAGAGCGGTTGATGTTGACGGAGTTGCGCGCCGCAGCTTCGCGGGTGAGCTCGATGTGCAGATGATCGTGATGAGGGTGAGCTCCGCCGTAGCGGCGGTCGAAACGGCCTGCACGCCAGATCGTGCGGTCCCAGATGATGAGCTGAATGCCGAGCTCGTCAGAATTCTCGACGAGGAAGTTGGCGATCTCATCCCCAAGATCATTATCGGCCTGCCCGCGATCGAGCGGCACGAATACATCGATTGCCCGACCCGTGCCGTGCATCGACATTCCGCTACTGCCTCGAATCCGGCGGCAATTATACCCCTGGAAAAAGCGTGCTCCTCTGAAATTATCGACCAGATAATCACCGAGCGCGCGCGAGCCGGGGCGCAGGCCACCCGAGCAATTGCGCCGGCTCCATGCCGGCGCGCGGTCGTATCCCACGCTGCTGGCAACACCGGCATTGGTCGTCGGACCGGGGAGGTCCCAGCGGCCGGGGCGCGCGATTCCATTCGGAAAAAACTGGCCGATCACGCCCCAGACGAAATCCTCGAGGGCATCGTCGTGCGTGTCGACTACGCCGAGTGCTTCGCGATGGAATTCAAGACGTGTGAACTCGGCCGCCGCCGTGTCGTAATCGAGGCGGATGGCCTGAGCGGGCCTCTCGATCTCGAGATATCGGTTCTGAAATTTTCGATATTGCCAGTCGTAGTCGAGCGAGCGCCACTCCGACCACGTACCGTCTTCGAATTGCACCTGATAGCGACCTTCGGGGCTCGTCGAAGTCAGCATGAAACTGACGCCCTGGAAGCTCTCTGCCGGGCGAATCGGATCTTCGAGACTCGATGCTTCGACGTGTCCTTCACCGCGGTATTCGACCTCTCCGTGTTCGAGAGGAGGCGCATCAGGCTCGGTTTCAGACATCTCCAGGTTTCCCTGACAGGCAGTCGTCGCAAGTACCGTGAGCACAAGAAGTCGCTTCATCGTTCCCTCGTCCAATCCATCTCGACCCACCGAATTGGTTGGGTGTCCAATTTAAGTGGGTATTTACCTACACGATTGATGTCGCACTTTCAACTACATGTAGGTCGCCAGCTCGTGTGTCGCTGCGCTGCGTGCGAGGATTCCCGCCTCGTGTGCGCTTTTGCGCGCACGTTTTCCCGAGGGAAGGTCGCCTCCCAGAGGTCGGCTGAGTACTCGTTCCGATCTGGGTTGGTACAAGTACAAAGCGGATCGATCGCCCTGGCCGGAGGGGATTACACCGCACGTCGACCGTGATTTCTTCATCTATCGGCGCGTCTGTCCTATAGTCGTCGTACCTCACGAAAAAAGCAGGTCATGGCGGATTCCAGGACAACGTCGCTTCAGGCGCAGGTCGACGAACAGTCGTCGCAACGACGCTACGGTTGGTTTGCGGGGGTCTTTCGCCCGACGGTGATGACGATCCTCGGCGTGATCCTTTTCGTGCGCGAGCCCTGGGTCATCGGCAATGCCGGTGTTGCCGGCGGTATCGGCATCATCACGCTGGGCTTCGTGATCGTCACGCTCACCGCACTCTCGATGTCGTGCATCACGACCAACCTGCGTATCGGCGCGGGCGGCGCCTACTCGATCATCTCGCAGTCGCTCGGCCTCGAAGTCGGCGGCGCGGTCGGCATCCCGCTCTTTCTCGCGCAGGCATTTGCCGGTGCCATGTACATCTTTGGTTTTCGCGAGGGCCTGCTCTGGATCTTCCCCGACCAATCGGCACTGCTGCTCGACATGGTCTCATTCGGCATCATGATCGGCATCGCCTTCATCAGCACCAAAGCCGCATTCAACGTCCAGTACATCGTGCTCGGGCTGATGATACTCGGCATCGGGTCGAGCTTTGCGATCCTCTTCTATCCGGACATGCTCATCTACGATCCCATGGACCATCTCTGGGGCTCGTATCCCGGCTCGCCCGAGAATGGATTCGAGGGGGTCGATTTCTGGACGGTTTTTGCCATCTTCTTCCCGGCAGCGACTGGAATTCTGGCCGGCGCGAATATGTCGGGTGAGCTCAAAAATCCGCGAAAAGAGCTTCCGTTTGGGACGATGCTCGCGATCGCAGTGAGCTACGTCATCTATGTCGCACTCGCGGTCGTGATCGCGATGGTGGCGTCTCCAGAAGAGCTCGTTTCGAATTATAATATCGCGCTCGACCGATCGGCGTGGCCGGCGGCGACGCTCGGAGCCCTGCTCGGGGCAACCTTTTCGTCGGGTCTTGCCTGCTTCGTCGGAGCCCCTCGCATTCTGCAGGCTCTGGCCGATCACGGCATCTTTCCCGGAAGCTCCAAAATCGCGAAGCTCGATCCCAAAGGCGAGCCCAAGAATGCGTTGATGCTCACGGGTCTGATCGTGGGTGCCGCGGTGCTGATTCGAGACCTGAACGTGATCGCGCCGATGATCACGATGTTCTTTCTGATCACCTATATGATGATGAATCTGGTGGTGGTCGTAGAGCAACAGCTCGACATGGTCAGCTTTCGTCCGGGCTTTCCGGTATGGCGTTGGGTGCCGATCGCGGGCACGATCGGTTGCCTCTTTACGATGTTCATCATCAATCCCACCGTCGGTCTGATCGCCGTCGCCGTGGTCATCGGTTTCTACCTCTACCTGACGCGACGCGATCTCAACGCACCCTATGGCGATATGCGCTCGGGCCTCTTCGTGGCGCTCGCCGAGTGGGCAGCCAAACACACATTCGATCTGCCGACCAAAAACGAGCGCGCCTGGCGTCCGAGCCTGGTCGTTCCATTTCGAAATCATCGTGAGATGCGGGGCAACTTTCCCCTGATCCGAGACCTGACGCGTCCGGACGGCTCGGTCGTCCTGCTGGGACTCAGCGGCGAGGTCGGCGACGAGCTCGAACGAGCCATGCCAAGTCTCGGCGCATCTTTCGTGAACGATCGTGTTTTTGCGCGCTGGACGCATCTTGTCACGCGTGACCCGTGGGATGCCACAATCGCCTCGCTCCAGACGCTGTCCGGAACGTTCTTCAGGCCAAATATTCTCTTCATGCAGCTCCATGACGAGATGAGCGCAGACGAAGAACCCGAGGTGACAAAGGTGTTCGAAGCCGCGCGCCAGGTTGACCTCGGGGTACTCTTCTTTGTCGACGATTCAGTCGCCAAGACCGGCCAGCAGCAGTGGGTCAATGTCTGGGTGCGCGACCAGAGCCCCAACTGGCAGCTCGACTGGGATCTTGGCAATATCGACCTCGAATTGCTCACGGCCTACAAGCTCAGCCGCACCTGGAATGCGCGGGTGCGGGTCGTCACGGCCGTGCCCGACGAGGATCATGTCGAATCGGCACGCGAATTTTTGATCAGCATCCTCGAGCTGGCACGGCTGATGGACTTCGAGATCGTCGTCGAGAACCGCCCCTTTGCCGAGGCGCTCGAGAATGCTCCGCAGGCCGACCTCGATCTCTTCGGGCTGAGCGAAGACGTGAACTTCGAGGCAATGCGCTCTCTGGTGCGCTCGCGTAAATCAGCCTGCCTCTTCATCGCTGACTCGGGCGAGGAATCGATCCTTGCCTGACCTTGCACCGTGGGGCGCAGTGGTGCTAAACCCACGGCGTCTCTACGCGCGTGAGCACTCATGACCCTGCGCTTCAACCCAATCTTCACTGGCCTCCTGGCTGCGATTCTGGTCGCTTCCGGCGGTTTGCTGGTCGGATGCGGCGATCCTTATGTCGAGCCTCTCCCGCCACGTGATCGCTTTCACTGGCCCATTGGGATGGAAGTGCATCCAGACGGTCGCTTTCTCTACGTGGTCAACAGCAATTTCGACACGCGATACCGCGAAGATGCCGGCGGAACGGTCTCGGTCGTCGACCTCGAGCGTCTCGAGATCCTGCCGGCCAACGGGCCATATATTCCGTCATTCGGTGGCTTCATCCATCTCAATGGAACGTCGCGAAAAGCCTATGTGACGGTGCGCAGCGAAAACCAGGTGGTCGCACTCGATGTTTCGGAAGACGGAAGCACCATCGGCTGCGATGTCGATGGAGCTCCGAGCGCGAACGTATCGAGCTGCACGATTCGACGCGTTCCCGACCGCTCGGGCGGCGCCGAGATTCCGTCGGATCCATTCGGTCTCGATGTGATCACGCTTCCGTCGCTCGAGATTACGATCTTCGCGGCGGTCGCCGAGTCACCCTACCGAATTACGTTGAGCTCACTGGGTGTGCAGACCGATTTTGTCGTGAACCCATCGGGCGCCGACACGGCCGAGAGCATTGCCGCCGCGTTCGCAGAACAAATCGAAAACGATGGTGCCTATGTCGTCGAGAGCGACTCGACGCAGGTACGAGTCCGCCGAGTTGACGGGCTCGCCTTCGAATTCGAAACCGACTTTCCCGAGGTAGACGATGAGCCCGCCGCAGATATTTTTGACGCCGGGTTCGACATCATCGGGCTCTCACATCTGCGCGGCACCAACGTCTCGGCCCTCACGGTACCGAGCGGAGACGTGTCGGCAGCATCGCTCGGGTTTGCCGAACTCATCTCGGGTTCGAATGACGTCGAGGCCAGGCCCGGGACACGCGACTTCTACGTGGCCGGACGTCTCTCTCGCGAGGTCGCCATCTTCCGCCCCTTCCTCAACGAGAGCGGGCAGGTCGAGGCGATCATCGACCGCGGATCCATCAATCTCAATCACCTGACCAATGTCGCGGACACCCGCGCCCTCGAATTCGAACCCGATGGCGAGAAGCTCTACGCGGTGACACGTAATCCAGACGCGCTGCATATCATCGACCTTGGTCCTCGCGACCCGGACACGGTCACGGGCACCCTCGGTCGACTCGTCGACTCGATTGCGCTCGAGCGACAGCCCTCGGAC
>CAYFTY010000304.1:0-5780 GCA_964346045.1 uncultured Bradymonadales bacterium
GATCGGAATCGATGCGGGCCATGTGGTCGCCGAGCGCTCGAGCGACTCGGACGGCCGCGCGAGGATCGTGCATAAAATGTGGATTTCCGCCCGGGTGGATGTCTCCTTTGGCCCGGTCCGCATCGGTGATTCCCTGTCTCTTGACGAATTGAGACGCATCGAAAAAGCCGCTTCCGCCGGTTTGAACTTTCGCATTGCGGGCGTTGGTCTGGATCGGCGGTAACCAGCCGACCTCGAGATCGAGCCCGTTGATCACCAGTATGTCTGCCTTATTGAGCATCAAGGTCAGGCTCGGCTTCGGATCGACGTAGTGTGTGTCTTGATTGGGAGACGACATGGCCTTGACCGTGGCGTGCTTGCCGCCGACGGCCTTGGCCACGGCCGCTAGATCCGGCGTCGTGGCCACGATGTCGAGGTCGGCACTCGCCGGGGTCGAGACGAAGCCGATCAGAGCGAACGCGAGCGTTGCAACGGTGAATCGAATGGATTTCGTACTCATGATGAACCTCAGTAGGTGTGGGCTCCGTGCGCGCCGACGAGCACTTCGACTCCCAGCATCACGGCCCAGATTGCGTCATTTCGATATTCGGGATCGTCGCGGCTCGTCTGCAGGCGAATGCGCGAGAAATGCGACGGAAAATAAGTCAGTTGAAGCGCGGCGCGCTGGCGGTCTTCGAACCAGTCTTCTTCGAGGTAATCGTCCTCGACACCGGTCACGTATTCGTACCGCGCGGCGGTTTCCCACTCTGGATTGATCGTCCAGGCGAGGTGGGCGTATCCGCCCCAATCTTCGAGGCGGTCGTCCGGCACCTGGCGTGTTCGGTACATGCCCTCGATCTGCAGGCTGACTGCCGTTCGCGAGGCAGCGCCGACCGGGCGCCACTTGAGGTAGAGGTCGCTCCCGTAGATCTCGGTGCGATTCTGGTTGCCCGTCGAGTTTGGCCCGAATTGCGCCGAGACACCCCACATCAACGACCAGTCGTCGCTGAGCGCGAAGAATTGTTTGAGAGCTGTGGTGTAGAGCAGGTCTTCGATGCCATCGACACCGGGGTCGTTTCCGCCGAAGAAGCTTCGCGCGCAGCATGCCTGGTTGGCCATGGTGCTCGATCCGACGAGCTCGACGTACCAGGGGAGCGGCGTCAGCCAGCTTGTCTCGACGCCCAGTCCGCGGCTGCCCTCGCCGCCAAAGAATTTTCCGTTGACCAGCGGTTGGTCGAGAAAAGTCCACGAGTGCGGGTGGGTCGGGTTCAAGCGGCCAAAGCGCGTCAGGAACTGCCCGCCGCGTACCTGCAGGTTGGCTGGCAGGGCGAGCGTCGTGAAGTAGGCTTCTTCGACCTCGACACCGAATTCGGCGAAGACGAGGTTCGCTTCGAACTTGAAATACGGATCGACGTTCGAGCTGATGTACATCTCGAGCTGCTGCAGGTTGAAGCCGGTGCGTGATGGATCGTGGGCTCCGACCTGGTCGGGCTCATCGGTGAAATACGCTGCGGCAACGTCGAGTATCACCGCGATATCGGGATTCATCGACTGCACGGCGCTCGCGAAGTTGCCGCCCTCGCGCTGCGTCGACTCGGGCTCTTCGACGGCCTCGGCGTCGGCACCGAGAGCGGCCTCGAGTTCGGCCATCTCGGCGTCGGAGACATCTTCTTCATTCCCGGCTGGAAGCCGGCGCACCGGTTTCTCGTTGCTCGTTTCGCGAGTCTCGTACTCGTTCTCGTTCTCGTTCTCGTTTTCGTTGCTCGTTTCTCGTTGCGCGTTCTCGTTCTCGTTGCTCGTTTCTCGTTGCGCGTTCTCGTTCTCGTTGCTCGTTTCTCGTTGCGCGTTCTCGTTCTCGTCTTGCGGAGCGCGCCCAGAGTCCGACTTGTCGGACGAGGAAGTACTCTCCGGGGTGCCGACTTCTCCGTCGGCATCCTCCATTGGGTCTGTCAGAACATCTTCGGGCACCTGCGCATGGACCACAAGCGAGACGCTCAATACCAACGCGAAGACTACCGACGACGCGAATCGTGCGATCGAAATCAATTCATTACCTGCGTATTACAGGCGCGCTGCCAGAAGGCAGAGCACCCCATTTCACATGAACTCAGACGGAAGAATCTGCCGTCGAAACGTCATGCAATCGCAGGTGGAGATGTCTTGGGAGCGTACGAATAGATGGTCTGAGTCGGGCCGCGGATGGGCGCCGATGGCAAGAAGCCAGGGTTCGTCTGGTGATCGCCGATGACCGGATGGCTCAACGTCGGAGCATCCGCAAGCATACGCGGCGAATTGGTGATGAGAGTGAACTCGCAGTGATCGTGGTCGCTATGAGATCCGCTCGGAACGGCTTCGAGCTGAGCGAAATCAGACTCTTCGACCTCGACATCGTCGTCGTGGCCATCGTGCGAGAGGTGAATCTGATGCCCGTGTTCGGGGCAGACGACGTGCTGTTCTTCCAAATCATGCGCGAAGGTCGAGACAAAACCAAAAAGATACACCACGGCCACGAGGGCTGCCGTCCATCGATTCTGATTCGTATGTCTGCGAACGTCGTACATCACAGTCGGAGTTGTAGACTCGTTAATCCTACTATTCTCGATAATTCCTCGCAGGCCCTGAAGACAAGGACTGCGCACGCGGAGATCTGTATCAACAAAACGCTTGCAAATGCAAATCGCTTGCGATTTTCGATCCAGTGTTTCGGGCTTTCTCGGCGGTTCGGGCTGATTCCCTGCGGCCTTCGGCCGTCTGCCCTGGGGCAGAGATCTCCTCCCGCTGGTCGGTTCAGTGCTGGTTACGGGCCGCAAATCACGTTCACGGGTATGGGGTTTGAATCATCCATAGAGAACTCTGCGTGGCGGCACCCCTCGCAACGCGCCGAGGATGCGGTCGGCCGAGCGGCGTGCGCCAGCAATATTGCGTGCGACCGGGCCAATCTCGAGTTCGGCCAGCGGTCCGCTGACGTAGATGTTCGGGTGCCATCGCAGATAGTGGTCCACAACCGGATAACCGCATTCCGCAAACTCCAGAGAGGCTTTTTCGACAAGCTCATCCACCATCGAACCACCGGGTCTGCGATGATCGAGACCGGTCGCGAGAAGTACGAGGTCGACCTCTATATCCTTGCCGCTGACGAGGTGCATCAACCCACCAGAGAAGCGATCAGTCAGGTCGTCGACCTGGGTCTGATGCCACGTGATCTCACCCGCCCGGATCGAGCGCTTGAGAGTACCGAAGACGTCTGATGGCATCGAACCTCGATGTCTGGCCCGCTGTATCATCTCGCGGCGCTCTTCGGGTTGCGTACGCTTATGAAAATGGCGCATGCACTTCAACCCGAGCCATCCAGGCTCGCTATCAAATTGATGCTGGCGCAGCTCGTGGCGAGAAATCAGATGGACTCGATTCCCCTCACGTATCAGCCGCAGTGCGGCCTGCCCTGCCGAGATTCCGCCACCTACGACCGCGACTGTACTCGCCCCATCGGATTCCGGCCAACCATCGAAGTCAGGATCGAATACATGATGGACGCACCGCTTTTGCCGCGCCTACTCCGGCCATCGAGGCTGCGAACTGGCACCGATCGCGAGCACCACGTTCTGCGCCGCGAGTTCATTGCCCTTCGCGGTTTCGATCCGCACCTCGGAGCAATCGACACGAAAGCCAGTTGCACGATCGACGAGATGGATCTCGTCGCGCCCGTACGTTTCGACGACGTGCTGGCAATGGGCATCGAATAATTCGAGTGACGGTCGATTATAAGGCGGTCTGAACGGACTCGTGCGCGATTCGAAGGTCCTTGCGAAGTGTTTGAGCGCAAATGGTTTCAGGTCGAGATGGTGCACGGATGGCGAGCGCAAATATTTCATGCCCGTCGTCTGAGTGCAGGTTCTCCATCGGTCGAGAAGGCGATCCGCCGGATCGAGAATACGGATGCAGTCGGGCTCGACACCCGCCTCGCCAATCAGCCGGGCGGCGATGTGCACTCCGTGGATGCCACCCCCGACAATGAGCCATTCCATCGTTTGCGAAGTTGTCATTCGGTACGAAGGGAGCTGGAGCTTCGAGCAGCTCGAATATTCGAGAGCGTGAAGCCCCATTCGGCCTCGTGGCCGATGAGTGCGCCGAGTTCGAGTGCGGCGAGTGCGCCGGGCAGAAGAGCGCAGAGATATCGCCCACCTCTTCGAGGTCGTCGATCGTGTCGCCGTCGCTGTCTCGCGTGGTCGGGTCGAGTCCGTTGGCTTCTTCCCAGGTGTCGGGAAGACCGTCGTTGTCGTCGTCGATGAGACTCACCTCGAGGGTGATATCGCGCTCAATTGTGACGTCGCCGTCGCTCACCTCGAGCCTAATGGCGTAGGTGCCTGCATCCTCCCACGTCGGCGTCCAGGCGAACTCGCCCGTTGCAGCCCCAAAGGTTGCACCCGCGGGCAAAGGATCGACCGCGTAGGTCAGGGTGTCGCCATCAGGATCGTCGGCCGCGACCCTGAAGGTCAGGGTGTCGGCTTCGATCACCTGCAGCGTGGCCATACTCGCCGGGGTCGGCGCGACAAATTCAGGCGCATCATTGACCGGGGTGACGGTCACGGTAGTCGACTGCGTAACGCACTTGCTTGGCGTGCCGTCGTCGCAGACCTCGAGGGCAACGACGCACGTAACCGGCGCAATGGGACTTGCCGGCGTAAAGGTGTACGTGTTGCCGCTGAGGCTTCCGCCGCAGGTGTCAGAGCCTGCGATACTCCAGGTCAATGTGCCGCCCTCGGGGTCGGTCGCGGTCGCCGTGTAGCTGTATTGAACACCTTCGGTCGCTGTATCACTCGCGGCCGACATGATGGTGGGCGGGGTGTTGGGCACGTCGAAGACGTAGGCTGAACCCGAACTGGTGCCTGCGTCATCGTTTCGATATGCCCCTACCACAATCATGGAGCCCGACACCGCCACCGAAATGCCAAAGTGGTCACCCGTCGCAGCGTTGTTTGCTGTGAGTTTCGTGGTCTCAACAAAGCCTGTGCCGCTGTCTTCGAAGACGTAGGCCGACCCCGAATCGGTGCCGCCGTCATCCTCCTCCTCAGCCCCGACCGATTTTGGCCAGGGCTACGACGTGCTCAAGCGAGCGTTGACTTCCAGAAGTCATTGCCATATGCCCCACACTCCTTATCGCGGAGTACATCCATGCGCAAAAACGAACTCGTCACCAAAATCATGACTCCCGCCAGCGAAGTACAATCTGTCCATGTGGGACAGAAACTAAGCGAAGTGCGGCAGCTCCTTTCCGACAACCAGGTCCACCACGTGCCTGTGCTGAACGAAGATACGCTTGTCGGTCTCATCAGCGCCACGGATATGCTCAAGATGACCTTCACCGCGTACGGCAACGATGATCGCGCGTTCGACGCCTATCTCGATCACGAGTTCACGATCGAAGGGGTCATGACCCAAGATCTTTCGTCGCTGACTATTCACGACACCATCCGAGAAGCCTCTCTGTTGCTCAGTGAAAACGTGTTCAACTCGTTGCCCATTCTTGACGATGACAACAAGTTCGTCGGGCTTTTGACCACGAAGGACCTCGCGCGCCACGTCCACGAACTCTATTCTTGAGCCCACCCGGGCAAGCGAAACGAGCAGGACAGACGTCCCAATCCGTCAGGTTGATCCGATCGCGCGAAGCGGTCTTGAACCCGGGGCATCCAGCGCCCGGGCGAGATCGCCCCAAAAGTCTTCGACGTCTTCGATACCTACCGACACACGCAGCAGTTCCTGCGTGATTCCAGACGAGGCTCCCCGGTCTCACTTGCCGC
>CAYFTY010000305.1:0-5764 GCA_964346045.1 uncultured Bradymonadales bacterium
CGAGCAGCCGGCGGCGTAGCCGAGCTCGCACGAGCGCCGAAAGAGCTGGTGCGCGCGAACGCGGTCTTTTTCGACGCCTTCGCCCTTTAGATAGAGGATGCCCAGTCGCGAGCAGCCTTTGGCGTCTTTCGCATCGCAGCCTTGCTTGAAGAGTTCGGCGGCGGTCGGTCCCTCGGGCTTTGCCGCACCTTCGGTCATCACGACGGCTTCGGCCTGGATCCCCAGGTTGGTGCAGCCGCGGGCGAATCCCTGCGAGCACGCGATGCGATAGTATTGCTGTGCTTTTTCAGCGCTTTTCTCGACGCCCGACCCATGTTCGAAGAGCGAGCCGAGACTCGAGCAGGCCCGGCCATAGCCGTTCTTGCAGGCCTTCATGTAGAGCTGTGCCCCCTTTGCCAGATCCTTTTCGACCCCATCGCCAAATCGATAGAGGAAGCCGAGATAGTAACAACCTTCGTAATACTCGAGCTCGCAGGCCTTTCGGTAATACGACGCGGCGATCTCTTTATTGGCCGAGACGCCAGCCTTTTCGTTGGTGAATCCGAGGTTGAAGCAGGCCACGCCGTCGCCGGCCTCGCACGCTTTTTGTTGCAGCGCCTGCGCTTCTTCTTTTCCGCCCTCGCGCTTGAGAATCAGCGCGAGATTGTTGCAGGCCTGCGTGTGATCGTGGGTGCATGCGCGCTGGTAGTAGCTGCGGGCCCCGGCCGGGTCTGCGTCGATGCCCAGTCCCTTTTCGTACATCACTGCGAGGTTGAAGCAGCCGTCCCAACTGCCGAGCTCGCAGCCTCGGGCCAGCAGGTCGCGGGCCGCCCGTGCGTCAGCGCCAACTCCCTTGCCCTCGACATGTCGCAGACCCGCTGTGGTACACGACTCGGCTTTGCCATCGGCGCATTCGTCCATAAGCCGCTGCACCTCGATCGAAACCGTCGGTTCAGTGACCATTCTGACCGTCTTTTTCGAGGGAGTGGTCGTCGAGCAGGCGGTCAGACAAAAGATGAAGGCGACGAAAAGCAGGCGCATGACGTCTCTCATGGGATGCATCAATGTACGTAGCCGCAGATATCCTCGCAACACGTCTGACTCGGTCTCGTTTTCGTCGCTCGCCTCGCGCTCCACTATCGCTTTCGCACCAAAACCTTGATAATGAGAGAAGCGTAGCAAGATTCGGCATTGCCCGAACCACTGAGGACCCATGTCTGAGAAGAACACGCTCTCGGAAGAGCACCAACAACAATTCGACTACATCGAGAAAGAGATTCGTCAATTCATCGACGACGAACTCTTTCATCAGGGGATCGAGCGCCTTGATGTGATCCTCTCGTCGATGGGCGAGTCTGAAGAGTACCGCCTTTTACGCGGCGCAATTCTCTCGCGGCGCGCCGAGCTCTTACTCGAGCTCGAAGACGACGAGGGCGCATGGCAGGCGGCGCAGAAAGCCATGAATATGGGATGGTACGACGCGACGGTACACTCGATCGCCGGCTGGGCCATGTTCCACATGGATGAGCTCGACGTGGCGCAGCAGCAGTTCGATCAGGCACTCGAGCTCGATCCCGAACGGATCCCGGCGCTGACCGGACGCGCAATGGCACATATGGAGCTCGAAGAATGGGACTCGGCCCATAACGATCTTTCACGCGCGATTCAGCTCGACCCCGAAAATCCGTCCTCATACGCATTTCGCGCCGAGGTCGAGGTCTTCATGGGTACCCTCGAGTCGGCGCGTCGCGATGTCGAGAAAGCACGAAACCTCTCGCCAGACGATCCGGATTACGCGCTGATGCACGCGCGGCTTTTGACCGTCGCCGGCGAAGTCGACATGGCGCTCGAAGCGATCGATGCCGCCATCGACGAAGAAGACGCGGCCCTCGAAGCGTTGCTGCTCAGAAGCCATCTCAAGGTCATGCGCGGCGATGCGGCTGCGGCCAAGAAAGACGCCATGCGCGCCTCGAATGCCTATCCCGACGAAGCCTTTGCTTTCGTGCAGCTCGCCCAGGTTCAACTGGCGGGCGGAAACGCCGCGCTGGCGCTCAAAGCTGCCGAGCGGGCAGCCAAGCTCGACCCGAGCCTGCCCGACGCCTACATCGCGCGCGGCGCCGCGCTGCAGCTCAAGGGTGAGGCCGAGAAAGCGAGTGAAGACTTTGACCGCGTCCAGGGTGAGCCGATCGAATTGCCGATGTTCTTGCTCGGCGCGACCTACGATGCCGTCGACGCGAGCGGATTCACCAACCAGATCCTCGAGATGCTCAACGCGGGTGGCGGCGCACCGGCCAACGACGACAAAGGGGCCGCCGGCCCGGCAGCAGCGGCCGGCGCAGGCGGCGCGGCCAATCCATTTGCCGGACTCTCGGGCGGAATCCCGGGTCTGGGCATCAACCCGATGTCGATGCTCGACCAGATTTTCGACGACGACGGCAATATCCGACCGACATTCAAGCCGATCCTCAAGATGGCCATGAAAAATGCGCCGAGCCTGCTCAAGACGGTTCCTCCGGGCATGCTCGACAACACCGGCATCGACCCGAGCATGCTCGACGGCGTCGATCCCGACGATATCAGTGAAGAGCAGCTCGAAGCCCAGATGCGCCTCTTCTACAAGATGGTCAAGAACGGGCAGAATCCGCTCGATTTCGTGCAAGATCCCAATCAAAAGCCCGAAGAGTAACGCAAAGCGGGCCATCGACTCGAGGTCGATGGCCCGCAATCTGCCTTCCTTATAAGCCGGGTTTTGTACCGCTTTCGCGGTGATGATCATTCATCTAGACCTGGCGTTGCCGACAGGCTCGAGCGGCTACCTGGAGCGCGAGGAGCGGGATACTCCCGGCCGAAGCCGGCTCCGATTTACCTTGCATCGAGTGGGGTTTACCATGCGGGCTCTGTCGCCAGCGCCCCGGTGAGCTCTTACCTCACCATTTCACCCTTACCGCACCGCAGCGCGGCGGTATCTTTTCTGTGGCACTTTCCCGGAGGTCTCCCTCGGTCGACGTTATCGACCACCCTTCCCTGCGATGCCCGGACTTTCCTCCCGTGTCCGAAGACACCGGCGATCATCCCAGAAGGCAAGCCGAACGTGCACGCCATACCGGGGATGGTCAAGCGGGGTTCGCCGAAATCTGCATACTCGAAATCGACGCGTCTTCCTGTAAAATACCACCATGGGTAATGTACGGATTCAAATCATCATGCTTTTCTCATCGCTCTCGCTGGCTCTCGCCGGCTGCGGCGACAACGAATGTGAAATCGACTCCGACTGTGGAGCCGAGCAGATCTGCGCAGATGCGGGCGGCGTGCTTTTCGCCTCGAAGGTCTGCATCGCCGATCCTGGCGGTGCCAACCTGCCCGATATGTCCATAAGCGACATGGCAAACGACGTCGGGGTGCCGGACCAAGGAACCCCGCCGAATAATCAGATGCCAGATGCAGGCGTGAGCGTCGATATGACCATCGATCCCGACCTCTGTGAGCAAGAGAGCAACGAGGATTTTTGCCTCCGGCTGGGCAAGAACTGTGGCCTCGTCGAATCGACCGACAATTGCGGCGTAATGCGAACGGTTGGCTGCGGTGATTGCGTCGCGCCCGACGAATGCTCGACCACCAACGTCTGTGGTTGCGAATCCGAGAGCGACGATACTTTCTGTGACCGACTTGGATTCGACTGCGGCGCTGTCACCGCCCTCGACAACTGCGACGTCATGCGCTCTACCAATTGCGGCACGTGCGACGGCAATGAGAACTGTGGCGAGCAAGCGCCCAATGTGTGCGGATGCCCCTGCAATATCGGTGGTACATGCTACCCCGAAGGCGTGGCCAACCCCGCCAACACGTGCGAAATCTGCGATTCGAGTCAGAGCACGACCTCATGGTCGTTTCGAACGGGAAGCTGCAATGACGGAAATCCTTGTACCGAGAATGATACCTGCCGCAGCCAATCGGGCACCTGCATGGGAAGCCCCAAATCATGTCCCAACTCCGGCCAGTGTCGCGAGGCCATCTGCGATGAGGCGAACGGCCAGTGCGTCGAAAGTCCGATCACGGGCTCGTGCAATGACGGCGACCCTTGCACGGTCAACGATATGTGCTCGAACGGGTCATGCGCTGGAACACCCCGATCGTGCCCCGTGGGCACGCAATGCCAGTCGTCATCGTGCAATCCGATGACAGGTCAATGCGAAACCACGAACCTTTCAGGCTCGTGTAATGACGGCGACCCTTGCACGGTCAACGATACGTGCTCGAACGGGTCATGCTCTGGAACACCCCGATCGTGCCCCTTGGGCACCCAATGCCAGTCGTCATCGTGCAATCCGATGACAGGTCAATGCGAGACCACGAATCTTTCGGGGCCCTGTAATGATGGGAACCCATGCACCGAGGCCGACTCGTGCCTCGCGGGAACCTGTCAGGGCTCGCAGATGGTCTGCCTCGACCCCGGCCCCTGCAAGTCGGCGAGCTGCAATCCGAGCTCGGGCATGTGTGAAACCTCGAACGACCCCAACGGATCGAGCTGCGACGACGGTCTATTTTGCACGACCACCGATACATGTATGAATGGCGTATGCGATGGCTCAGCGCGGTCCTGCAACCTTCCAGGACTGACGTGCGCTCGAGTCTGCAACGAGAGCGCAGATCGGTGTGAGCAGGCCGACCCGTTGTGCGTGGAGCCGTGATCACTCGGCGGCTGCGGCCAGGGGCTGAGGCTGCGCCTTCGGGTGTTGTTCGATCGTGCGCTGAGAACGCAGCGCACGCCCCATACGGACCTTCCTGAACTCAGGGCTGTAGTCTTTACCGTCCCAGGCTATATATCCGCCTACGACGACCATCGGCACCACACCTTCAGATCGATTCACGAGCTGATGATGCTCGAATGCCTCGCGATAGACGCTCTCTACGTTGGCCTCGCCGTCGTACTCGGCGAGCGCGTCAGGGTCGATGAGCGTGACGTCGGCGACGTCGCCGACCTCGATGGTTCCAGCATCGAGCCCAAAGAACTCAGCCGGCTCACGGGTCAGACGTTTGATCATGTAGGAGACCTGCTCGAGCCCGTCTTCGCTGGCAATCTTCAGTGCGCGCAGATTCACATCGTAGAAGGCCATATTGGTAATATGCGCGCCACTGTCGCTGAAACCCGGCAGTAGCTGCGGATCGAGGACGAGCTTTTTGACGGCAGCGGGGTCGGTATTGGCCGCGTAGGTATACCAGTAAAGGTCGGTGTCGTACTCGCGTAAAAGATGCAGGAAAAAGCCACAGTCGTCTTCGATGCCGTCCATCTTCTCGAAGGCCTCGGCCTCGGCCTCCGAACGCGCTCCGCTTTCTTTCCACCTCTCAAAGCGAGCATAGACCTCGGCGAGCGATTCGCCCGACCAGTCTGCGACCGGGGCAGATTCGATGACCATATCGTCGAGGTCACGGGTCAGCGTATGGTCTTCGAGGGTGAGCCACCGCTTGATGCGTGAGAGGCCAAAGCCGCGTTTTCCTTCGTACCACATCCCGCGAAATTGCTTGATGAACGCGGGGTCATCGAGCACAGCCATGCGGGCTTCGCGGTCTTCGAGATCGGGCTCATTCAGCTCGCGCAGCTCGGGGATTTCCTCGCTGAGCGGCGTCACCGGGCCCTCGCTCCAGACCTTGAAGGCAGCCGCGAGCGCCTGCAGCCGAAAGTTCCCATCGACCAACCACGAATTCAAAAGACGAGTGAGTACACGTCCCATGAAGCCGAGGCTTTTGTTGGTGACCACGTCCATCGCCGCAACCGCCGTGACACGCA
>CAYFTY010000306.1:0-5758 GCA_964346045.1 uncultured Bradymonadales bacterium
GATCGGTATTTCGGTCGACGCGCTCGACATCGACCCCGAGCTCGATTTCAGCATCGACCAGGGCACATACGATCATTCCCTCGGTATGGGAGAGGTTGAATGTCAGTCCGTGGCCAACGAGATCGGGACGGCCGTGCTCGTTGAACTCGAATCTGATTTCATGTGGATCCACGCTCAATCTGCGAGCCGCCAGAATACGCACCAGCCGCCGCCCGGCGAGATAGAGAGAGCGCGCTCCCTCGTGCGAATAACGTCGGGCGCGGGCGAGCTCCTCGGAAGGCAGCTCGGCGTCATAGTCTTCGGGACGTGCCGAAAACTCGCCTTCGCGCACGTGAATTTCGACCTCGTGTATCACCCTGCCACTCTACCTCGAATCCGCGGCTTCGCGCGAGGCGACAGACTTGACCCGCCGGGCTGGATATTCGACATTCGCACGACTCCGCGAGACCGTTCATGTACGCACCACTTCGAAAACTCGGGTGTATCTGCAGCCTCCTCTCCGTGCTCTTCATTTCGAACCTTGCGTTCGCTGAAGAACTCACGGTCTGGCATGCGTATCGTGGCGCCGAAGAAGACACCCTCGAGAGCCTCGTCGAGACGTGGAATCAAGACCACCCCGACACGCCCATTCGATTACTCGCCGTTCCCTATGATGCGTTCGCCAATAAATTGACCAGCGCGATACCGCGCGGAAATGGCCCCGATGTTTTCATCGCGGCCCACGAGCGAGTCGGCGACTGGGCCCGTTCGGGGCTGATCGAAACATGGGATGACGAGTCAGCTGAGTGGCAAAACTATCACCCAACCACGGTCGACGCCCTGACCCGAGATGGCCAACGGTACGGAATCCCGCTGGCCTACAAGAGTCTCGTGCTCTTTTACAACACCACGCTCGTCGAAGAGCCACCGGTGACGACCGACGAAATGATCTTCGTCGCAAAGAAACATACCGATCATGACGAGGGGCGTTACGGACTCGTCTACGAGGCCACCAATTTCTACGCGCACGCGCCCTGGCTTTTCGGCTTCGGCGGGCGGATTTTCGAAGACGGTGAGGTGGTACTCGACCATCCTGGCAATATCCGCTCGATGGAGTTCGCGCATTCCCTGATTCACGAGCATGGTGTCGTTCCTGAAGAAGCGACCGGCGTGCTCGTCTCTCAGCTCTTCAACGAGGGCAAGGCGGCGATCGCCATCAATGGGCCGTGGTTTCTGGGCGAGCTCGATGAGGATCTCCCCTACGCGATGGCGCCTCTTCCACGCGTAGATTCGACCGGCAAGCCAGCGTCCCCGTTTCTTACGGTCGAAGCTGCATTCGTGAGCGCCTACAGTATGAACGTCGAGTCGTCGCGGGACTTTGCGCGCTTTCTCGCTGAACCCGGGCAGGCGACTCGCCGCGCCGTCGAGGGGCTTCAGCCCGTCGCGACGCTTTCGGTCTACGACGACGACCAGGTGCGTCGCATGGCCTCGCTGCAGGTCTTTCGACGCCAGCTCGACTCAGCTGTCCCCATGCCCAACGACCCCAAGATGCGTTCGGTCTGGGAGCCGGCAGCCACTGCACTGCGGCAGGTCATGCGTGGCTCTACCGAGCCTGCACTCGCACTCAAGCAGGCCGACCGTCGGGTCGAAGTCTTCACCCGGCCGGCACCCGAGTCTGCCGATCCAACCGCGACGATCATTGTATTTGCGGTCTTTTTGCTGGCACTGATCATTGCGATCTGGTGGACCCAGCGTGGAACCCGCGTGCTCGAGCGGGCGCGAAAAAACCAGGTCGCTTATCTTTACGTCGCACCGGCAGTCATCGCGATGGTCATCCTCGTCGTGACTCCCTTCGTCGTAGGCTCGGCTGTGAGCCTATTCGCGCACCGACAGGGTGAATTCACGTTCGTCGGGCTCGCCAATTTCGTCGATATTCTGCTGAGTCAGGACTTCGGGGTCACTGACCCCCTCTCGTTTTATTTCACGCTCGGCGTGACGATCCTGTGGACGGTCACGAATGTATTCTTGCACGTCACGATCGGTCTCGCTCTGGCCATGGTATTGCGCAACGAATGGGTCAAGCTCAAGGGAGTCTGGCGAGTGCTCTTGATCGTGCCCTGGGCCGTTCCCAACTACATCACGGCCCTGATCTGGCGGGGGATGTTCCACAAACAATTCGGCGCCATCAATGGCATCTTAGAATGGTTTGGCGTCGAACCTGTGAGCTGGTTCTCCCAGTTTTCGACGGCATTTGCGGCCAACCTCGCGACGAATGTCTGGCTGGGGTTTCCTTTCATGATGGTGGTGACGCTGGGTGCGCTACAGGCGATTCCACGCGACCTCGAAGAGGCCGCCGAGGTCGATGGCGCCACTCGCTGGCAGCGCTTCCGTCACGTGACGCTTCCGCTACTGCGACCCGCACTGGTGCCAGCCATCGTGCTCGGCACCGTGTGGACGTTCAATAGCTTCAACATCATCTATCTCGTCAGCCAGGGTGAGCCCGACGGCGCGACCGAGATCTTGATTTCGGAAGCGTATAAATGGGCCTTTTCGCGCCAGGAGCAATACGGCTACGCCGCAGCGTATGCGGTACTGATCTTTTTCGTGCTCCTTGGATATTCACTCTTTACCGGCCAACTCAAGACGGACGACTGAGATGCGGCAACCACGTACCAGCATAGTCGTTTTGACGCATGCGGCGCTCGTCGTCGTGTCGATGGTCACGCTCTACCCGGTGCTCTGGGTCGTCAAGATGGCGCTCAGTCCGAGCCAGTCATTTTCGATGAGCGGCAATCCGCTGCCGACCGAGGTCACCTTCGAGAATTTCGTGCATCTCTTTACGATGGGCGATGGGATCTTCTGGCGCCAGCTCTTCAATTCGGTCGCAATCAGTGCGGCTACAACGGTCATCGGAGTCGTGCTTGCGTGCACGGCGGGATACGCCTTTAGCCGCTTTCGCTTTCCCGGTCGTCAGGCCGGCATGGCCTCGCTCTTGATCACGCAGATGTTTCCGGGAGTCGTGATGGCGATTCCCCTCTACATCCTGCTCGACGAGGTGGGGCTTTTGAATTCGCTGACCGGTCTCGTGCTGGTCTACAGTACCTCGTCGATCCCCTTTTCGGTCTGGATGCTCAAGGGATACTTCGACACGATTCCAACGGACCTCGAGGAGGCTGCGGTCATGGATGGCGCAAGCCAGTGGGTGATTTTCACGCAGATCGTGATGCCTCTCGCAAAGCCCGCCATCGTAGTCACCGCGCTCTTCAGCTTCATGACGGCATGGAACGAGTTCATCCTGGCCGCAACCTTTCTTTCGGACGAGCGCATGTTCACACTGCCGGTCGTTTTGCAGCGCTTTGTGGGTGATTACAGCACGCAGTGGGGCTATTTCGCGGCCGGAGCGATCATCGTTTCGGTGCCCGTGATGGCACTTTTCTTCAAGTTGCAGAAGTATCTCGTAGGCGGTCTCACCGCAGGATCGGTCAAAGGATGAAAGTCGGTCTCGTCAGCGATACCCATGGTCTGGTGCGTCCCGAATTGCTGGACTATCTCGACGGCGTCGACGTGATTCTTCACAGCGGTGACATCGGTCGACCCGAGGTGCTCGACGAGCTCGGAGCCATCGCTCCCGTGCACGCGATTCGCGGCAATATCGACCGCGATGACTGGGCAGACAACTACGGCGAAACGATGCTCCGTGAGTTCGAAGGAGTCTCGTTTTACCTGGTCCATAGCCGAAAGTGGCTGGACATCGACCCGGCATCGGCTGGCATCGATTGTGTGCTCAGCGGTCATTCGCACAGCCCTGCTCTCGAAATGGATGAGATCGTTTTCATCAATCCTGGAAGCCCTGGACCACGTCGATTTTCGCTGCCTGTGAGCGCCGCACGTGCTGAGCTCGATGCTGCAGAGATCGTCTCGCTCGAGATTCGTGAATTGCTGGAAGACCGGGTACTCTTCAACGCGTAGAAAAGGCGGCGCTCAACGACCTGCGAAGAGGACGTTGGCGTCCTGCGTCTAGAATTCGGCTTTGAGCCCGCCCTGCACCAGGAAAGGCCGCCCGGGACGAGCACCAAAGGGACGCCGCGACACGAGTGGCTCAGACATCGTGACGTTTTCGGCTTTTGCGTAGACAGTCAGGAATTCGAGAACGCGATAGCTCGTGAGCAGGTCGACCATCACGAAATCATCGGTGAAGAGCCCTTCCTCGCCCTGCCCCGCCTCTTCGCGCATTTCACCGGTGTATGAGACGTTGGTGTAGAACGCGAAATCTGAATTGCGCACGCCGAGTCGGATCGATCCACGATGTTCGGGGACGTAAGGCAGCGAGTCGCCGACTTCGACATCTCCGTATTGCGGATTGAATGATGTAAATGCGCTCTGAAACTCGCTCTGCACGAAGGTGTACGCAAAACGGGTCGGGATCTCCCAATCCCCCACCAGTCCGAAAGCCCAGTGGCCTGCAGCCTCGAGTCCATAGACGTCGACCGACCCCGCGTTGAATTGATTGTCGAGGTCATCGATCGTGCAGCCCGCAGAAAACGAACAATCTCCAAGTAGGTTGTTGTAATCATTAAAGAAACCAACCACCTCGAGCAATCGTTCGCGATTGGCATCCGAGTAGCGTACTCCGAACTCGTAATTCGTCGAAGTCTCGGGATTCACGGCATCGGGCTGACCCGGAGCAACCGGACTGAATCCCTGATGCACACCGGCGAGTAGACCGAGATGCTCGATCACCTCGTAGTGCAGACCGACTCCGGGTGTGAACACGGCTTGATCGGCTTCGGTCTGCCGGTCTGCCAGGTTGTCTTCGAATTCGGTCTGGATGATTTCGACGCGTGCCCCCGGAGCGATCGTGAGGTTCCAGGCAGAGAACTGCTCGAGAACCCAGAAAGCGGTCGAGAACGCCTCGCCACGATTCAGTGTGCGTGGGTCTTCGGGCGAATCATCCCGGACCATCTGGCCGTCGATCATATCGTATGCCGTCTCGACGTGGTCTCGCTCGACCTGATCGTGGTGCACCCGGACTCCTGCTTCGAGGCGATTGGCAAACCACTCGCCCTCGTAATCCCACAGGGTTCTGAGCTGCACGCCCTGCGATACGTACGAGCGATCGTTGTCGACCATGACCAGAGCCTCTTCGTCGGTGGTCGAATTCGCCCCGCGCAGCACGTCGTAAAAAATCTCACGACGTGCCGTGGGATCACCCACGATACTCGCGAGGTCACGTTCACCACGAAATGCGTTCAGGCGGAACCACGACCGGTCGAATACATTGCGATAGACCGTAAGGCGCGTATCGAACTCTTCTCCGACGAGAAATACGTAGTCGCCCTGCAGCTGAAGCCGCTCCCAATTCATTTCGTCGAGCTGGCTTGCCCGGTAGCGGCGATGGGGCTGGTCGCGAAAATCTTCGTCGGTGAGCCCGAGATAGGTCTCGTCAGAGTGCTCGCGGGCGTATCCGATCTTGAGATTGAATTCGTGATAAAGCCGCTTGCTCACGTCGCTATTCAGGCGAGATTTCAACATGAATTCCTGGCGATCGAATCCCGTATCGCCCCCGCCATCGAGTTCTTTGAACCCGTCGCTCTGCCAGTGGACGCCTTCGAAGAGCACGCCACCCCATTCGTTACTCGACCCGATCCAGCCATGCGCTTTGCCGGTCGCGTACGAGCCGGCATTCAGATCGAGTGCTCCCGAAAATTTGTAGGGGATGTCACGAGTGACCCAGTTCATGGCTCCGCCGATGGTATTTGGCCCGTAGCGGATCGAACCA
>CAYFTY010000307.1:0-5753 GCA_964346045.1 uncultured Bradymonadales bacterium
GTATGAAATTGCCGATAGCGCGCTTGAGTGGACGTGCGCCGTATTCAGGCTCGAATCCCTCTTCGGCGAGGAATTCACGCGCTGCTTCGGTGAGCTCGATCGTCATCTTTTGCTCGGCGAGCAGCCGGGTCAATTTGCGCTCCTGGATCCCGACGATGAGTTTGATCGCTTCGCGCGAAAGCGCATTGAATACCACGGGTGCGTCGAGACGATTGAGAAACTCGGGACGGAAATGGTCTTTGAGGATTCCTTTGACTTCTTCGGTCAATTCCTCGCCGCTGACTTTTCCGGCCAGGTCGAGAATACGACGGCTGCCCACGTTCGAGGTCAGGATCACCAGTGTATTCGTGAAGTCGATGCGACGCCCCTGGCTGTCACTGAGTCGCCCTTCATCCATGACCTGCAAGAGGATGTTGAAGACATCGGGGTGAGCTTTTTCGGCCTCGTCAAAAAGCACGACGCTGTAAGGCTGATGTCGCACGGCCTCTGTCAGAATCCCGCCCTGCTCGCTGCCAACGTAGCCGCGAGCCGAGCCGATCAGGGTATTGACCTTGGACTGCTCCATGTACTCGGACATATCGATCCGAACGAGTGCATCTTCGCTGTCGAAGAGAAACTCGCTAAGTGCTTTGGCCAGCTCGGTTTTACCTACGCCGGTCGGACCAACGAACATGAAATTACCGATCGGGCGATTTCGGTCCTGCAGCCCGGCTCGCGAGCGCCAGATTGCCGAACAGATCAGCTCGATCGCGTGGTCCTGTCCCACGACACGCTGTCGCAGTCGGTCCGGCATGTTCAGCAATTTCTCTCGCTCAGATTCGAGCATCTTACTGACGGGGATGCCGGTCCAACTCGCAATCACGGCACCGATGTCGTTTTCGTCGCAGTAGTCTTTGAGCAGGCGCGGTCCTTCATGCGCCTCATTCATTTTCTCCTGCGCGGACTCGATCTCGTTTTCGATCTTGGGAAGCACGCTGTATTTGATTTCGGCTGCACGCCCCAGCTCTCCGTTTCGCTGCGCTTCGTCGATCTCTTTTTGGGCGGCCTCGAGTTCTTCCTTGCGGGCAGTGACGGTATCGAGTGCTTCTTTCTCGAGATCCCATCGTACGCGAAGCCCCGACGCTTCTTCCTGAAGACTCTCGATTTCGTTTTCGAGTTTTTCGAGCGCGGCCACCGAGTCCGGATCAGTCTCGTCGACGAGGGCTTGTGCTTCGACCTCCAGGTTATGAATCCGACGCTCCACGGCATCGAGCTCGGTGGGCTTCGAGTCGATCTCGAGCCTGAGTCGAGATGCGGCTTCGTCGATCGCATCGATGGCTTTATCAGGAAGCGCACGATCGGTGATGTAGCGGTCGGTCATCTCGGCGGCTGCGACGAGCGCGCTATCGTTGATCTGCACGCCATGGTGAATCTCATAGCGCTGCTTGATGCCCCGCAGAATGCCGATGCATTGCTCGACCGAGGCTTCTTCGACCATGATCGTCTGAAAACGACGCTCGAAGGCTGCGTCGGGCTCGATGAACTCTCGATATTCATCGACGGTGGTCGTGCCAACGATGCTCAGCTCACCGCGGGCGAGCGCGGGCTTTAGCAGGTTCGAAGCATTCATCGGGCCGTCTCCACCCCCGGCGCCCATGATCTGGTGCAATTCGTCGATAAAGAGAATGATCTTGCCATTCGATGCGACGATTTCGTCGATGATCGCTTTGATTCTCTCCTCAAACTGCCCCCTGAGACTCGTGCCGGCGACGAGCGAGCCGAGGTCGAGGCTCATGATTCGCTTTCCTTTGAGGCCGACCGGAACATCGTCTGCGGTCATTCTCTGCGCGAGGGCCTCGACGATCGCGGTCTTGCCCACGCCGGGTTCCCCAATCAGCACCGGATTATTTTTGGATCGCCGGCTTAGCACCTGCATGATGCGGCGAATCTCGGCATCGCGCCCGATCACCGGGTCGAGCTCACCTTCGGCAGCCATCTGGGTGAGGTCCTCGGCATATTTCTGCAGGATCTCGGGCACCGGACCTTCGGGACTCGTGATGGGCTTTCCGCCTCGGCTGGCCTTGAGCGCATCCCGCAGCGCCTCGACCGTGGCGCCTTCTTTTTTCATGCGCTTCGCAGCAAAGCCGCTACCGTCTTCGACGATCGCGATCAGCAGGTGATCGGAGTTCGCGAATTGGTCTTCCGAGCGCTTGGCTTCATCGCGCGCCGCCTGGAGCGCACCGAGCAGCTTCTTACCCACATAGACCTGCTCCGAACGCTTGTAGGTCTTGGGCATCAACTCGAGCTCGTCGATGAGATCGCGCCCGAGCGCCTTGGTGTCGACACCGACTTTTTGAAGCGTGGCAGCCCCGAGTCCGTCATCGTCTTCGAGCATCGCCAGGACGACATGCTCGATCTCGACATGCTGGTGCTTGAGTCGCTGCGCAAGATTCTGCGCGCGCTCGAGCACCTTGCGGGCCTGCTTGGTGAATTTCGACAACTCGAATTTTGCGGGCATGGATTCCTCGAAAATGCAGAAAGAGAGGCGCGATGCACCAGATGGGATACCTCGATTCGGGCCGTCGCTTCAACCGCCTATCGAGTGAAATTAGTCCGCTTCATTGCTCAGTATGAACTCGAGCCCGGGTTTGAGCACTTCGATCCTCCAATCGCGGTCGCTTTTCTGAAGCACTCGTCGCAGATGGTAGAGACCTTCTTCACGGCCGTGAGTCAGCAAAACGAGACCCGGAGACGAACACTCGGCAAAGGATACGAGCTCACCAGCGGTTGCATGCAGCGGCCAGTCCAATCGACGTACCCTGGCCTTGAGCCTCGGCTGCCCGGGCCAACCTAGAATGCGCGAGCGCCGCGAAGTCATCGAAAGCTTATGAGCGCGTGTTCTCGGGCGGATCGAATTGAAGACGACGATTCTGGCCGAGCTCTCGGACACGAGTTCCTCGGCGAGTATGCCCGCGATGCTCTGCGGCTCCAGATCGGCGCCGGCTGCAATCACGACCTCGCCGCGAGCAAAGGCGTCGCGCGCTCCGCGGAGGTCGACGCTCTCTGCGTCTGCCGATTGCTTGATATGTTCGTGCACAAGGGCTTCTTTCCCCAGAAGAGAAACCATCTCGGGCCCGAGACCATGAGTATCGACAGCCATCAGGGATGGGCCTCCGGCAATCCATGCGCGTAACTCTCGCGCAGCCGTTTCGAATCGCCAGCCGTCCAGACGCTTTGCGCCTGCCAGCGCGCCCTCCATCAAAAGGATGTCGACATCGAGTGGCTTGGTCGCGGTCGCCCACGCCCGCGGCTCGAACGAGAAATCTCCCGTGTAACCGAACGAATACCCTTCGCCGCGGATCGTCGTCATCGCGGCCCCGGGGATGTGCCCGGCGGGGTGCAATTCGACTTCGAGCCCTCCGACCGTCAACGGTGAACGGAACTTCAGCGGCTCGACGGTGTCCGAAAGAGCAGCCGCCCGTGCTGACTCCCATGATGCGATGGCATCTACGATCAGGTCCCGTGTCTCGGGAGTCGAGACGACGCGCGCGGTCGGAAATCGCTCTCGGAAACGCGCCAACGCGCCAAGGTGGTCTGCATGAACATGAGAAATCACGGTGAGCGCCGGCGGCTCGTCGAGGTCCGCGAGCCAGTCGCGGTCACTTTCTCCGACATCGAGCAGAATCTGCGTCTTTCCGGCCGCGAAGAGATACGCGTTTCCTCGCGTACCGGCACCGGCCAGGGCACGCAACGACGCAGAGGTACTCGCCATGACTCACTCAACCCGTTGGAGTTTTGAAGATGCTCACGTTACTATTATCAGCCTCATCGACGCACTCGAGCAACACGATGGCTAAAAAAGGAAAGCTACGTATCGAATGGCGACGGGGACTGATCCCGCTTTCGCTGCTGATCATGTTCGTGCTGACCTTTTACTTCAAGGTCGACTGGTGGATCCTCGGTCTCTTCGTGATGTGGATTCCCATCTACTACCTCGCCTATCCCTGGTACCTGCGCCGCAAATGGGCGGCCTTCGAGAAGGAGTTCGCCGCGAGATTTCAAAAGCGTGACTACCGCGGCCTGCTCGAACTCTACCGGAAGCAGTGGTTTCTCAAGAAGTTCGGCCCCAAGCCCGAGATGCTGAGCAAGCTTTCTCTGATCTACTCAGGGATGGAGAAATACCGTGATGCCGAACAGGTGCTCGAGCGCGCCATCGACCTGACGCCGACCCCGTACAGGGATCGGCTCTATTTCAATCTTGCGAATGTGAAGTACGAGCTGGGGAAATACGACGAGGCTGAACACCTCTACAAAGCGCTGAAAAACGGGTCTCCCTACGCGCATTCCGTGCGTGCTCAGCTCGCGCTCATCGACGTTCATCAGGGCCGTGAAGCCAACGAGACGCGGGAGCTCCTCGAGAACGAGCTGAAAAATGCGACGGGAGTTCTGCGCTCGCGTATCGAAGAGGCGCTGGCAAAAATACCATCCGAGCCTTCAGTCGGGTAAGGCTCCAAGACGCACCGAAAGCTCGATATTCTGCGAGCCGCGCCGGACTTCGACCTCGACTTCTTTTCCGACCGGGTAATTGCCGGCCACCCATGAGAGCTGGTCGGCGTTCTCGATGTCTTCGCCGCCGAGCTCGAGGATCACGTCTCCCGCAGCCAGCCGCGCCTTCTCGCCAGGACCACCTTTGACGACTCCTTTGACCAGTGCGCCGCCTTCATCCGGGAGTCCGATCTGAGCGCGCAGCGGATCTGGAACCTCGTCGATGTAGATCCCGAGCCACGAGCGCTGCACGCGCCCACCTTCTGAGAGCTTGGGCATCAGCTCTTTGACCATATTGATGGGGATCGCGAAACCGATCCCCTGGGCGGCCGCGTTGACAAGGGTATTGATCCCGACGACTCGCCCGCGAATATCCACGAGTGGCCCGCCGCTATTTCCTGGATTGATCGACGCATCGGTCTGGATGAAGTCCTGATAACGCAGATCGCCCGAGACCGGGATATCCCGGCGTCCAGTGGCACTTGCGATGCCGGCGGTCACGGTGCTCGTCAGCCCAAGCGGATTTCCGATCGCGACCACCCAATCGCCAACCCGCAGATCTTCGGAATCGCCGAATTCCAGCGCAGGCAGCCCGCGGGCGTCTTCGAGCTGGAGCAACGCGACGTCGGTTTTAGGATCTTCCCCGATGACTTTGGCTTTGAATCGGCGTTCGTCGAAGAGCCGCACTTCGATTTCGGTTGCATCCCGAATCACGTGATAATTCGTCAGCACGCGACCATCGGGGTCCATGATGAAGCCAGACCCGAGGCTCTCGCTGCGCCTTTGCTCGGGGACCAGACGACGTCCAGGCCCTACATAATAGCGCTGGGTCGCGACGCGGGTACGGGTGTAGATATTGACCACCGCCGGCCGCACTCTCTCGACCACATCGGCAAAGCTCGGATACGTGCCGCGCCTCGGAAGATCGCGCACATCCGGCGAGTCGACCTCTTCGGCGATCGTTTCAGAGATGGGTTCGGGTGAGCGCTGATCGGCATTCCTGGTGGTCGGCGTGCCTTCGGATGATGGGCATCCGGTCGAGCCCACGAGCGCCAAAATTGCTAACCCCAACAGAGTTCGATGAAGTCGAATCATGGAGAACTCCGTACTGTCTGAAATACTCAACTGGCTTCGACGTAAGCCATCTTCAATTCGTAGATTAAACCCGCCAAAAGCTTTTCTTCTTCCGGCTCGAGATTGCCGCTGGTTTTTTCCTGGAGCAATTTCAG
>CAYFTY010000308.1:0-5737 GCA_964346045.1 uncultured Bradymonadales bacterium
GTCGACCTCGCGCATCACAACCTTCCTCAGTCGTCTCTGCGAGTCGTTTCCATCCGGGAGCTCGAGGAGCTCCACTGCTCCACTGATCGCGGCCAGCGGATTGCGGATTTCATGAGCGATCGACGCAGATAGCTGCCCCACGGCCGCAAGTCTCTCCGAGCGACGCATTTCGAGCTCCAGCTTCCGGATTTCGCTCAAATCCTGAAAAATGAGAATCTTTCCGCGGGTGTCTTCATGTCGGTCCTTGAGTTCAGATAGCGAAAAGCCGAGGTAAAGTGTTGTTCCATCGGCCTTCTGGAAACGGCTTTCTCGCCGCTGCGTGTTAGCGTCTGGAGTGACAGCAGCATGTAGAAGAGCTGGAAAGAGTTCGGAGAGCGCTTTGCCCATGGCCGAGTCGGCATCGATCCCTGTGATCTCTTCGGCTGCACGATTGAAAAAGATGATCTTCGAATCTTCGTCGACCGTAACCAGCCCGCTGCTCAACGATTCGAGGATGTTGCGATTGAGATTTCGCAGCTCCTCGATGTCGACTCGTTGCCTTTCAATCGCAGCGGTGGCCTGACCTAAACGAGCGGCAAGAAATCCGGCGAGGGTGGCGATCAAAAACGCGGCCGCGATATTCAGCGCGACGAGGAAGACGGTGTTTCGCATCGGACGCAGCACCGGATAGACGAGCGGGAGTCGAATGACGCCCAGGTCTAGCAGGGCGAGCCAGATCAGCATCAGAGCGGTCGCCATAGCCACCACGAAAGATGCTCGACTACCCAGCACCGCGGCAGCATTGATGATGTTCAAGAGGAAGAGGAATGTGAATGCACTGTTGAGACCACCCGTCGCGGTCGTCAATACGCCGACGATCAGAACATCCAGCGTGATCTGTGCAATCGCCAGACGACGGCGTGAACGCACCCGACGATGCAGGATGGCGTAGATGATCGTCAGCACGTAGGTCGTGACAATGAGCGCGACCAGCGTGAAATTGCGAAAGTTCGTGAGATTCGAGAGTGCCTCGGCCTCGATGGCCAGCGCGCTCCCCAGAAAGACCGTGGCGAGCACAACCCGGATGAGCATCAGCCCCTCGAGTCTCTCCTTCGAGACATCGGCGGGGCTGCTCTCGGGTTCATCCAAGATTTCGGTCGTCATGCCTATTCGGTTTTGATGCTGCCGGCGAGATTGAAGATCGGCAGATACATCGCGATGAGCATGCCGCCGACGACGATACCGAGAAAGACCATCAAAAGCGGTTCGATAAGGGATGTCAGGTTGTCCACCGCGACGTCGACTTCATCTTCATAGAAATCAGCAATCTTGTTGAGCATGGTGTCGAGCGCACCTGTCGACTCACCAACCCCGATCATCTGTACGACCATATGCGGAAAGATGCCGGTCTCTGTCAGAGGGTCGACCATATTCTGACCCTCGGAGATTTTCTCGCGCACGTGCATGATGGACTTCTCGATCGTCATATTCCCCGACGTTTTCGATACGATTTCGAGCGAATCGACGATCGGCACGCCAGAAGCGACCATCGTTCCGAGCGTACGCGTAAATCGAGCGACGGCGGCCTTGCGAACGAGAGGGCCGAATAGCGGTGTCTTGAGGATGAGGTCGTCAAAGATGGCACGCGTTTGCGGATACCTCAGGAATGCGGTGCTCGCAAAGAAGCCTCCGATCAACACGGCCATGATGATGAGAATGTTCGACTGGACGAAGTCCGACATATTCACCACGAATTGAGTCGGCCCGGGGAGTTCACCGCCGCCCATTTCATCGAACATCGACGTGAATGTTGGAATCACTTTGTAGAGAAGCAAGATCACGACCGCGAGAGCGACGACGAGAACGATGGTCGGATAACTGAAGGCGGAGCGAATCTTGCGACGTAATTTCTGTGATTTCTCGATCTCGATGGCGAGTCGATTCATCACGGTATCGAGAATCCCTGCTTCCTCACCGGCAGCGACGAGAGCAACATAGAGGTTGTCGAAGGCGCCCGGGTGCTTGGCCATCGCTTCGGCCAGGGTCGAGCCGGATTCGACGTCTGACTGCACCGTCTGCAGCATCACTCGAAACTTCTTGTGAGGCTCAGCCTCTCCGAGCAAATCAAGACACTGCACAATGGGCAGGCCGGCGTCGATCATAGTCGCAAACTGACGCGTGAAGACCACGAGGCTCTTGAGCGGAACTCTCCCGCCGAAGTTGAAATTGAGCCCGCCGCCTTTCTTTCGAATCTTGGAAGGGGAGATGTCCTGCGCGCGCAAACGCTGCCCGACTTCATCGGCGTCGGTGGCATTCATTTCGCCGCTTCTGACATCGCCACCCCTCGTTTTTCCTTCCCAGACGTACACTGGCATGGAAGCCTCTCAATCTATCGTTCTTCTCAAGTATACCGCACTCTTCCGCGGCCTCGGTCGGAGCCCTTTTTGCCCGCGGCACCACCCTGTTCGATCATGGTGCGCAGCTCATCGGGATCGCTACTACGGGCAAGCGAATCTTCGAGCGTGATCTCATTATTTTTGTAGAGCTGGTAGAGCGACTGGTTCATCGTCTGCATGAAGCTTCGAGACTGACCGACCTGCATCGCACTGTAAATCTGGTGAACCTTATCTTCTCGGATCAGGTTTCGAATGGCTGGATTGGGGACCAGTACTTCGACACCCAGTGCGCGCCCGCGCCCAGAGGCGTGCGGGATCAACTGCTGACTGATGATTCCCTCGAGCACGAATGAAAGCTGAGCCCGAATCTGCGCCTGTTGGTGTGGCGGAAACACGTCCACGATACGATTGATCGTCTGGACACACCCATTGGTGTGCAACGTCGCCAGCGCGAGGTGGCCCGTCTCACTGATGGTCAGTGCTGCCTCGATGGTCTCCAGGTCGCGCATTTCGCCAATCAGTACGACATCGGGATCCTGTCGCAAGACGTAGCGCAGGGCCGTCTTGAAACCTCCCGTATCGGCACCGACCTCACGCTGATTCACAAGACAATTTTTATGAGGGTGCAGATACTCGATCGGGTCTTCGATCGTGAGAATATGCAACCGCTTCTCCTGATTGATTTTGTCGAGAATGCTGGCGAGCGTGGTCGATTTCCCTGAACCGGTCGGACCGGTGACGAGCACCAGACCCCTCGGTTTTTCGGCGAAGCTCCCAACGACCGGTGGCAGTCCAAGCTCTTGGAATGTCTTGATTTCGAAAGGGATCAGTCGGAAGACGCCAGCCACTGCGCCGCGCTGCATGAAAACGTTCCCACGGAAACGACTCAGTCCTTTCACCCCGAACGAAAGGTCGAGCTCGTTGTCAGTCTCGAAATTCTGCTTCTGGGTATCCGTGAGCACGCTGTAGCAGAGTTGTCTTGTATCGGTCGGCGTCAGTGGTGCCGTCTTTAGCGGCACGAGTGAGCCGTCGATCCGCAACTGGGGCGGTGCCCCCACGGTGATGTGGAGGTCGCTCGACCCCTGGTCGACCATAATCTTCAGTAATTGGTGCAGATTCGCCACAGCTCTTCCTGTCTCTCTAAGTCACGTATAACGTATCGTCCCAAAGAAGCCATTTTTTAGTCAGGGCCCGTGTTTCTGACGACTTCTTCGGCGGTCGTGAATCCTTCGAACATCTTTTTGATGCCGGCCATGCGCAGGGTATCCATGCCCAATCGGATCGCTTCGATCTTGAGCTCGGCAGTCGAATATCCCTGCAGGATGTATTCTTTGAGCTCTTCGGTGGCGACCATCACCTCATAAAAAGCGATTCGACCTTTGTATCCGGTGTCTCCGCATCGCTGACATCCCTCGCCTTTGTAGACCGGGTTGCCGAGTTTGCTTTCCGGTACTTGCATATCGATGAGCGTCTTTTGCGGAATATCGAATTGGGCTTTGCATTCGGTACAGATCCTCCGGCCAAGACGCTGCGCCAGAACCAGATTGAGCGCTGCCGTCACGAGGAAAGGCTCGATACCCATGTTGAGTAGTCGGCTTACCGTACTCGGTGCGTCATTGGTGTGGAGCGTGCTCAAGACCATGTGGCCCGTCAGAGCGGCCTTGATGGAAATCTCGGCCGTTTCGAAGTCGCGAATCTCGCCGACCATGATGATGTCGGGATCCTGGCGCAGGAACGAGCGGAGTGCCGCGGCGAAGTTCAGACCAATCGATTCGTGCATCTGCACCTGATTGATGCCTGACAGATTGAACTCGACCGGGTCTTCGGCGGTGGAGATGTTTTCTGAAATCTGATTGAGCTCGGCGAGGGCCGAGTACAGCGTAGTCGTCTTACCGGAACCCGTGGGTCCCGTGACGAGACACATTCCAAACGGGCGATGAATCGCGGTCTGAAAATCTGCGAGTGGCCTTTCGTCGAATCCCAATTTTGTCATATCGAGCTGGAGATTCGATTTGTCGAGGAGACGCAGAACGATCTTCTCGCCAAAGAGCGTGGGCAGAGAACTGACACGAAAGTCCATTTCTCGATTCCGCCCCATGCGCAGCTTGATGCGACCATCCTGCGGAAGGCGCCGCTCGGCAATGTCGAGGCTCGCCATGATTTTCAGGCGCGAGGTGATCGCGTTTTTGAGCTTCACGGGAGGGCGCATCACTTCTTCGAGTACACCGTCGACGCGAAAACGAACCCGGAATGACTTCTCGTAGGGCTCGACGTGAATATCCGAAGCACCGCGCTTGATGGCGTCGACCAAGATCAGGTTCACGAGGCGAATGACCGGCGCGTCTTCGCTGGCTTTGGCCAGGTCGTTGACGTCCATGCCCTCATCTTCGTCCACGTAGTCGACGTCATCGAGGTCGAGGTCACCGAGGATCGCGTCGTAGTCGTAGTCGAGATTCTCCGAGACGCCATAGTATTTCGCGATCGACTCTCCGATAGCAGATTCACTGGCGACGACGACCTCGATATTGTAGCCGGTCATGAATTTTAGGTCGTCGATTGCGTAAATATTCGAGGGGTCTGCCATCGCGACGACCAACGTTGCGCCCGAGCGATTGACGGGAACGCATTGATGGCGCTCGGCGACCTCTTTGGGGATCATCTGGATGATGTTCTCCGGTACGTCGACCTCTGAAATATTGATCGACGGAACCCCGTAGTGCTTGCTCAAGAACTTGGTCAGGTCGGTCTCATCGACGTACCCCATCCGAGTAATCTCGTAGCCGAGACGGCTACCTTCCGTGCGGGACCGGTCCTGCGCTTTACGGAGCTGCGCTGGAGAAATAAGTTTCTCGCGGACGAGTAGTTCGCCCAGTCGTTCCTGCTTCATCGAAACGCCAGTCTAAGGGATGGAACGCAGGTGTAATCGGGTCTCCGATACGCTTCGTTCCGGCAAATTTAGAGTCGAAATCACTGTCCCGCAAAATTACCAACCCCTCGCGTCGGTGTCAATTTAGGACCGCTCCAAATCAGCGCTTGCCGCATCCCAACGTCGAACGTCATGATGTGGCCTTTCGGGATGCACGATGGATTCTGAACCTCTTCTCAAGATCGAAAACGTCTCGAAGCGCTACGAATCGACCGTAGCCGTCGACGACGTTTCGCTCGAGATCGAGCCAGGGGAGATCTTTGCTCTCCTCGGCCCAAACGGTGCGGGAAAGACGACTCTGATCGGGTGCGTGGGCGGGCTCACGGTCGATTTCGAGGGGCGGATATCGGTGGCCGGGTACGATGCGGTCGACGACTATCGCATCACGCGGCGTCTGGTCGGGCTGGTCCCACAGGAGCTCAATTACGATGCCTTT
>CAYFTY010000309.1:0-5716 GCA_964346045.1 uncultured Bradymonadales bacterium
AAGGTCTTCGGTGAGCAGCTCGATGGGACGCTTCAGGTCATCGCCAAGGACGTCAAGATTCAGGTCGAGTTCGATAAAGAGAAGGTCCCTGCCTATCGCCTGATCGGATATGAGAACCGTGACATCGCCGATCGGGATTTCCGCAACGACAAGGTGGATGCGGGCGAAATCGGGGCGGGACACACGGTGACGGCAATTTACGAACTCAAGCTCGCCGGGAAGCCGTCCGGCAAGCTCGGGGTCGTACGTGTTCGCCACAAAAAGCCAGACGGATTCAAGGCGAGCGAACAAGCCTTCGAGATTACAGACGACCAATTTCACGACGAGATTCAGTCGGCTTCGGCTGACTTTCAATTCGCCGCTTCGGTCGCGACATTCGCCGAGATTCTGCGCGAAAGCCCGCATGTCGAGGGTGTGAATTTCGACTGGGTCGCCGAGGTCGCGTCAGGGGCATCGGCTCCGGCACAGGCAGACCGGCAAGAGTTCCTGAAACTCGTCGCCACCGCGAAGACCCTCTGAGTCAGTGCCGTACCCAACGTCGAAGCGTGACTTCGACGGAATCGAGCGACCCCGCCACTCGAATATAATCGAGGTTGTGCGGGGTCTTTTGTTCGAGGACTTCGGTTTGCTCGGCACCGAGCCAGGATACGAGCGCAACATCGTCGAGCGAGACGAGGCAGCCGGCAGCCAGAATGGCGCAGAAGAAGATGGGGCACTGTCTGAACACGTCCCAAGTCTACCCGGGTGCCGTGCCAGTGAATCAGGTTGTGGTTTCCTCGAGCTTCGCGACGGCCGCGAGGTACTCGCTTTCGAGGCGGTCGACGAGCTCTTCGGTGGTGGGAACGTCATCGATTGCTGCTACCCCATGACCGGCAGACCAGACCGTTTTCCAGGCCTTTGCCTCTTCGTTCACGGTCAATCTCGAGAAGTCCATGTCGGCGGGATTCAGCAATTTTTCCATGTCGTAGTCGTTGGCCTCGAGACTCTGACGCATGAAATTTGCTGGAACGCCAGACACCGCAGGCGTGTGGATGATGTCCTCAGGCCGCGCCTCGATGAGCATCTCTTTGTACTCCGGCTGTCCGTTGCTCTCCGTCGTCGCGATGAAACGGGTGCCCATGTAGGCGAGGTCGGCTCCCATCGCGATCGCAGCGGCGACGTCGCTTCCTTTGCTGATGGCTCCGGCGAGGACGATCGTGCCATCGAAGATCTCGCGGATGTCGGCCAGGAGCGCGAACGGATTGGTCGTGCCCGCGTGCCCGCCGGCCCCTCCGCACACGAGAATCAGCCCGTCGACGCCTGCTTCGATCGCTTTCTGCGCGTGCCGCCGATTGGTGATGTCGTGAAAGACCACGCCGCCGTATCCATGCACGGCATCCACCACTTCTTTGACGGCGCCCAGCGAAGTGATGATCAGGGGCACTTCATGTTTCACGCAGATCTCGAGATCAGCGCGCATCCGCGGATTCGAGCGATGGACGATGAGGTTGACACCCCAGGGCCCTGGAGGTGCCTCGGGATGGTCACTCGCGAATTGCTCGAGCTCATCGCGAATCGCGAGGACCCACTCTTCGAACCCTGCGGTGTCGCGCTGATTCAGAGCCGGAAACGTACCCGCAATGCCTGCCTTGCAGGCGGCGAGTGTCAGTTCGGGCCCGGATACCAGAAACATCGGCGCAGCAATGATCGGGAGTCGGACGTTCTCGAAAATCTTGGGGAGCGGCATGGATTTCCTTTCTACCAGGTGACGACGGCGTCATCGTCGTGACGAAGTTGTCCCGCAGACAGATTGCGATTGAGACGCTCTTCGGCTCGGTCAGGCGCGTACTGCCAGACGTCCCGGCAGAAGTCGAAGAACTCGGAGTGGTCAACGTTCATGAGTCGCACGCGGCGATTATCGTCACGGTCGCGATAGAGAAATTCGAGGATGAAGCCGTCAGCGATCGACGGGTCTTGATACATTTCATGGGCTTCGGTGGTGAGCTCTTCGAGTCGAGTAATCAGTCGTCGCGACTCGTGTTCCCCCACGTCGACCGCGTAGACAACCTCGAATTCCGCAGAAAAATCGTTTCCGACGTAGCCGCAGATGAGCCCATCTGGAGTCAATTTATCGATGTGCTGCACGCCTTCTGCCTGAAAACGCCGAATGATCCACGCTGCCCGTTGGTAATTCCCCTGGTTGTCGCGGTCGACTTCGGTCGCGACGACGGCCGGTCCGCGCATGAAGATCAGGTGTCGGAAGACGAGCATGATGGCAATCAAGATTACGCCGGCTGCGACGCCCAAGAGCACGGGTAGAGGTGCCTCGAGACCCAGGCGTCCTGCCGCGTCAAATGAGGCGTAGGCTGCGATATAGGCCGAGAGTGCCCCCAACCACCAGATGAATAGCCGCGAACGGGACATAATTTACTCGTCGAGAGGTCTGACGATGAGTCCCGAGCGCAGCTTTGGCTCGAACCATGTAGATTTGGGAGGCATGATTTCGTCGGCATCGGCAATGGCCATCAGCTCGTTCATGCTCGTCGGGTAGAGGGCGAAGGCGACGGCTGCGCCCTCGTCGACACGTCTTTCCAGTTCGGCTGTCCCGCGGATGCCGCCTACAAAGTCGATGCGTTCGCTGGTTCGGGGGTCTTCGATGCCCAACAGCGGGTCGAGAAGATTATTCTGCAGGATCGACACATCGAGACCGTCGACCGGGTCGTTCTCGGGAAAGGTCCCTGCGCGAGCGGCCAATTCGTACCAACTGCTGTCGATATACATTTTGAAATGGCGCGGCTGCGAAGGCTTCGTGTCGTCCGAAGGCGTGAGGTCGAACGATTCGCGAACTCGGGCGATGAAATCGTCTGGCTCGAGTCCGTTGAGGTCGAAAACGACGCGGTTGTAATCGAGGATCTTCATCTCGTCGTCGGGGAAAATCACGCTCAAAAAGTAGTTATACGGCTCATCGCCTCGATGCCTGGGGTTTCTCTCGGCGTAGGTTTTCGCCGCGCGTGATGCCGCCGCCGAACGGTGATGTCCGTCGGCGATGTAGAGGACCTCGAGAGCGTCGAATGCGGCTGCGATCGATTCATTCAGAGTGGGAGAGACGACCCAGAGCGTATGGCGAATATCGTCGTCGGCGATGAAATCGTATTCGGGTTCGGTCGCGCAGATATTCTCGATGATCCCGTGGATTGTCACATCGTGTCGATAGGTGAGAAAGACCGGTCCTGTCTGGGCTTTGAGCGTCGTGATGTGACGCGTTCGATCGTCTTCTTTACTGGGTCGGGTTTTTTCGTGTTTTTTGATCCTTCCCGACTCGTATTCGTCGACCGAGGTACCCGCTACCAGTCCGGTTTGAATATGCTCGCCCATCTGCTGCCGATAGACGTAGAAATGGGGGTCTTCGTCTCGAATCAGCGCCTCGGTATTCACCATCCTGGCAAGATGTTGAGCGGCCTTCGCGTAGACGCGGTCGTCGTAGAGATCGATGCCGGGGTCGAGGTCGATCTCCGGTTTGATCACGTGCAAAAACGAGTGCTCGTTGTCCCCGGCAAGTTGGCGCGCTTCTTCGCTGCTGAGAACGTCGTATGGTGGACTCGCCACGTCTTGCGCGATGTCGGCCGGCGGTCGCAGGGCGCGGAAAGGTCGGATGTCTACCATGACTACCTCATTTCTCAGATTCGGCCTGGACGAGTACCCAGGGTTGGACGATGAGCGCGACGAATTTCGCGCTCTCGGCACGCCAGCGCAAGATTTCACTCGGCGTAGGGCGCCGCAGTCTTCCGTCACCGAGCCAGTCTTTGACCCGTGTCGTATCGTCGAGCGCGAAAGCCTCGCCGACGTCGATGATAGAGACGCCATGCACCAGGAAGATGTTCTCCAGATGATCCGCGAGTGCATCCCAGGGTGCGGCGGTGAGCAGGTCTTGTTGGAGTTTTTCGCGTACTTCGGACATGGCTCAGAGAGCGTTGTAGTGCTTGATTCCGCGGATCGTTACCGCATTCACCTTCCATTCGTCACGCAACTTCTTGAAGTCGATCTCGAGTGTGTAGGGGTCTCCGAGCGCGCTTGTCGCAGCGTCGACCCAGCTCTGGGGGTTTGCGTTGAGCTCGTCGAAGTTGGTTTTATTTTGCTGACCCTCGCGCACGATGAGGAAGGGGATGCTCGCGCTTGCATCGCGTCCGTTTTCATCGATCGACACTGAATAGTCGGGATGCTTGACCTGAAACGTACCGTATCGACGAAAGGCGATGAGCAGGATTCCCGAAACATCCTGACGATTGCGGTTGCCGGGGTCGGCACGAAACTCGTTGGTTGTCAGATCGACGAGTGCGCTGCTGTCGTGCTTTTGCGCACGATCGACCGCTTCGGTCACGAGGGCACGAATCTGCTCTTCGTCTGAACTCTCTTTTTCGCACGCTGGCAAAATGGCGAGAAAGGTCAGAAAGAGTAAAAGATATCTCATGTTGACTCCGGGGTCTCGCTGCATTGTGTCCCGAAGCCTCGCCGGATCCAAGCCGCGCAGACCGTGATGGATCGTGGTTGTCTGAATTCGCCCGCGGTTGATACCTTCTGCGCGCTGCCTTTCTCGAGGATCGAGATGTCGTTGCCTTCGTTTCGCACCTGGATGGTCGTGTTCTCTGCTCTGGGGGTGCTCGTTCCGTTTGTGGTGGTCGAGTTTCCGCCCATCACCGATCTCCCGCAGCACATGCGGCAGGCACAGATGATCGGTGAGTATCTTTCGGGAAACACCGACGGACTCGAATTTCGCTGGTTCACCCCGTATCTGACCGTCTACGCAATCCCGTTTCTGCTGCAGGCCGTCTTCGGAGCCCTATCGGCGGCATCTCTGAGCGTGGGTCTTCTCGGCGTTTTATGGGTCGTCTCGCTGCACGGGATTGCTCGATCGCGCGAGAGGTCTGCGCTGGCCGCGCTTCTGGTCGCACCTGTCTTTTTCAACCTTTGTCTCTACTGGGGCTTCTTGAGCTATTTCGCGGGCTTTCCAGCCTTCGCGCTCCTCTTCTGGTATTCGACCCGGGGAGAGCAACGACATTCGGCCTGGCAGAGAGGAGCAACCTATCTGGGGCTCTTGGCGCTCCTCTACTATACCCATGCGCTCTGGTTTGCGGCTGGCTCTCTCTGGCTCGGCCTGCACTGGCTCTTCTTTCGTCGAACGCTCGCCGACTTTCTGCAGCGCACGCTTGGACCTCTGCCGGTCGTTTTCGCTTCGCTCCTCTGGTATCTCTTTTTATCGGAGTCCAATTTTCAGTCCCCGACGCGCTGGGATTTCGACGTTCATCGCCGGATTGCGCTCGACTGGATGGGCGCAACGACCTTCGTTGCGACGGACTTCTGGGCCGAGTGGCTGATCCTCACACTCGTCGCTGCATGGGCTCTTGCATCCGTGTCGACGCGCTGGCTCTTCTTGCGCGAGGAGCTCGACTATGAACTGCTGCTCGCGGCGGCCGTATTCGGTATCGCCGCCTTTGGGCTGCCGGATTTCTATCAGAATACGATCGGCTTTGCCTATCGTTGGATGCCGCCCGCGTTGATTTTCCTGGTGCTCGCGCTTCCCACGCCAAAGCTGTCTCGCCGGTGGTTGGCTATCCCGATCCTCACGGCCTTTGGAGTCTTTGTGGTCGCGACAGCCGCGCGATGGTCTGATTACGAGACACGCGATCTAGATGGGCTGCACGCAGCCCTCGCCGAGATTCCTGCAGATGTCAGCGTCCTC
>CAYFTY010000310.1:0-5711 GCA_964346045.1 uncultured Bradymonadales bacterium
AGTGGCGCGCGCTCGCGCTCACGCGTTTGCAGTTGAATACGTGGCGTGAGGCGATGCTGGAAAGCCGTGGTGATACGCGATGGAACCCCGACCAAAACCTCGGCCATCATCCGTTCGGCCGCCAGCGATTCGTTGTTCGTTTCGCTCATATGCGCGAGCACCACATGCTGCAGACTCTCATGTGCCACACGGTCGAGCAGAGTCTGGGCTTGTTCGTTGGAGAGGTGCCCCCGACTTCCGCCGATGCGTCGCTTGAGAAATGGAGGATAGGGCCCGGTCGCAAGGAGTCTGCGGTCGTAGTTGGCTTCGAGGAGCAACACATCGACACCTCGCATGGCCTCGGCGACTTCGTCGGTCCAATGGCCGAGATCGGTGGCCAGGCCGATGACCGAGGAAGGGCTCTCGAGGCGCACGCCCAATGGCTCGGAAGCGTCGTGGCCGAGTGTGTAAGAAAAGAGGTCGATGCCGTCGACCGTCGTCACCGATCCGGCGGCCGCGAGCTCGACATTCGCGCGGCTTACGGCGTCGCCGAGACTGGATTGTGTTCCTCTCGACATGACCAGCGGCACGTCAGGATGTGCACGGACGAGTCGTTCGAGCCCACGGACGTGGTCGGAGTGCTCGTGCGTAATAAAGACTGCATCGAGTGACTCTATCGCAATTTCGCGTTCGTCGAGGCTTTTGCAGAGTTTCGTGTAGGAGATGCCGCAATCGATGAGAAACCGGGTCTTGCCAAAGGTGATGACCGCTGCATTTCCCCTCGAGCCGCTTGCGAGTATATCGATGTATGTAGCGTCTTCCATGACCTACCTCCTTTCAGCAAACATAGATATAGCGCTGCGAAGCGCGATTGCGCAACCTCCCCGTCGGATGGAGGTGAGAGTCGCGATCGCTCTAAGTGCGCGAAGTTCTTGACACCGGATACAAGTGTTCAGTAGGCTACATCTGTTCACCGGTCGGGTTGCGGCCCGAAAACCAAGGATGGAAGATGGAACGCCCCGAAAAAGAAGCCTCGCCAGGCCAGAAGAGGGTGCTGGCGTGCATCATCGATTATATCGACGACACGGGGTTCCCCCCGACGATCCGAGAGATCGGAGATGCGCTTGGAATCAAATCGACCAATGGTGTGAACGACCATCTGAAGGCGCTCGAAAAGAAAGGGTATCTCGAGCGCGAGGACGCCAAATCTCGTGCGATTCGCCCACTCTTTACGCCCGAGGGTGATATCTATGACCTTTCGTCGACCTCGGACGAGCCACCGGTGCTCGAAGACGTTCACCGCATTCCCGTGGTGGGACGCATCGCCGCTGGTACGCCGATCGCTGCGATCGAAAACGCCGAAGACCATGTCTCGTTGGGCGAGGGTCTTCTGGGACGACCAAGCGACGTCTTTGGGCTCGTCGTCAACGGCGAGAGCATGATCGAAGACGGAATATTCGACGGAGACTACATCTTCGTAAAAAGACAGCAGGACGCACGTCGCGGCGAAATCGTAGCGGCCATGGTCGACGGCGAAGCCACCGTGAAGCGGTATTTTCCCGAAGGCGACAAGATCCGGCTGCAGCCTGCGAACGAGGCGATGGAGCCGATCTATATCCACGCATCCGAAGGAAAAGAGGCGGCCATCCTCGGCAAGGTGATCGGCGTGTTCCGTCGCTATCGTTAAGGGCGAAGACATGCCATGATGTTCCGCCGTCGCTCCACTGAGTGACGGCTTTTTTGGTGTGATATGGGTTTGATCAATTCCATAAAACGTTACCTGGCCGACCGTAAGCCTTTTGTCGACGAGTGGCGTGACATCGTACGCGAATGGTTCCCGGGGTATGACGAGCTCGCCGACGAAGAACGGGCGCGCTTTGATAAGCACCTCAAACTTTTCCTCCACACCACCCATTTCTTTGGAGCAGGTGAGCTCGAGGTCACCGAAGAAATGAAAGTCATCGTCGCGGCATCGGCCGCGCGGATCGCTCGCAACTTGCCCTTCGATGTCTACGAGCGTCTCACCGAAGTCGTGCTTTATCCGGCAAGCTACAGGCATCCGGAGCGCCATGCAGAAATCCTCGGCGAGGCGCATCATTGGGGGACGCTCGTGCTGAGCTGGGACGCCGTGAGAAAAGGCGTTCGGACCGGGAATGATGGCCACGACACCGCGGTGCATGAGTTTGCGCACGTGCTCGATATCGCGGATGGGTGGTTCGATGGGACACCGCAGCTCGAACGAGGGGCGGACTACGAAAGTTGGTCGCGGGTCATGGCGCACCATTTTCACGAGTTGCAACAACAAACACTGGGGCGGGGCGTGTTGCGCGAATACGGCGCGACGAACGAGGCGGAGTTTTTTGCGGTGGCCACCGAGGCCTTCTTTGAGAAGCCAAAGAAGCTGAAGCGGAAGGCGCCCGAGCTCTACGAGCAGTTGCAAAATTACTATCAGATCGATCCAGTCGAGGTCGAAGAGTCGATCGCGAGGTCCCTACAATGAGCGATGAGATCATCCGAGCAATCACAACCGACGGTGCCTTTAGAGCGGTGGGAGTTCGCCTCGGCACTGCGGCAGCTAGCGTGCTCGACGTGCAGAGGCCGACGGCTGGACAAGAGGTGTTTGCCGAACTCCTCGTCGCGGCGCTCCTGGTGCGCGAGTCGATGGCCCCGAAATACCGGGTGCAGGTTTCATTGCGTTCGCAGGGGGCGATGATGCTTGCCGACACTCATCCTGACGGCCTCGTGCGCGGTATGGTTTCTGGACGAGGGGCCCTGGCGGCACTGGGAGAGGACGTCCAAATGCATGTTGCTCGATTGATGCCCGAAGGAAGACTGCAGCAGGGGGTGGTTGAGAGCGACGCATCAGGAGTATCTGCAAGCCTCAGCCGATATATGCAGCAGTCAGAGCAGGTCACTTCGACGATTGGAATCGTTGCGGAGTGTTCGGATGACGGCCTGCACTTCGCCTCGGGTTTCCTCTTGCAGCTCTTGCCCGATGTCGAACCCCGCTCGCTCGAGGCGGTGACGGAAGCCCTCGAATCGCTCCCCGAGCAGTGGCCACGCGCGAGTGCCGAAGAGATCGTTGGCTATGTGCTCGGCGAGGCCGGACACTCGATTGTCGAGCGCCGGGAGCCATTTTTCGGCTGCATGTGTAGCGATGACCGAGTGCTCGGCGCGCTTGCGACGATGGGGCGTGACGAGATCGAGTCGGTGGTCGAAGCCGAAGAAGAGATCGATGTCGAATGTGAGTATTGCGGTACCGAGTATCACTTCGTGCCTGCTCAGATAGCCCGTTTGCTCGAGGCCTGAGCGTTTACGGTGCGATAGACGGAGCAGCGCCCGAAGGCTTCTTCTGCGTGTTCGCTTCGTTGGCCTCTGAAGCCGCTTTCTCTGCCGCGTGTTGCTCGGCAGCGCGACGCTCGGCTTCTTTCTCCCTCGCGATTCGTTCTCTCTCTTCCCGTCGTCTTTCGGCCGCTTCGGCTGCTGCCTTGCGACGTTGACGCTCGAGCTCGGCTCTGCGCCGGTCTGCGGCGCTTCGCTTCTTGTCTCGCGCGATGATCTCCTGCGCCTTTTCGGATTGTGCTGCGTCTGCCTGAGCATGCGCGAGTTCGACACCCGATCTCGATTCCCCGATCGCGGTTTCGATCGGTTGTTTTGCCTCTTCGATGCGCAGCTCGGTCTCTTCCTGCTCTGAGTTTCCATCAGTCGGTACGGCGACGGTATCTCTCACCACGTTGGTCGGCTGCTTTTCGTCTTCGGTGGCAATCAGATAGGCGATCGTTCCGCCCAGGGCAATCACGGCGAGGGCCGCGATCGCGATGAGCCGAACGATGACCTTATTCGTTTTTTCATCGGGCTGCTGGGCCGTGGGAACTTGCGAAACACGGACGCGTTGTTCGGAGGAGAGGACCGGGTCACCCGTTTCTGACGAAAGAAAAGGGTTGGTTTCGGCGAGGACGTCAATGCTCTCACCTGCATTCGAAATCTGAGAGACCGACGAGACGCGCACGGGCAAGGTCGAGAGGTCGAGCGCCTTGAGAGCGTCTCTGAATTCGCCCGCGTCGCGATACCGATCGTCGGGGGCGAGGGCTGTCGCTTTTGCGAGCACCTCGCCAAGCGCCGTGTTGGTGAGTACGCGGGGAATCCGGACTTCGCCTGTGCAATGAGCCATCATATATGCCATCGAAGATCCGGCATGAACGGCCGGCTTACCGGTGATGGCTTCGATGAGGATCAGCCCCATTTGATAGACGTCGAGACGTGGCGTGACAGTCTGGAATTCGATGTATTCGGGGGCCAGATACGCCGGCGTACCCGAAAAGCCTCCTGTTTGCGTGAGCTTGGCCTCGGGGTCCGTGAAAACCCGCGCGACTCCGAAGTCTAGAATGACGAGGCGTGAGGCGTCGTCGGTCAGGAAGAGATTGGAAGGCTTCAGATCCTTGTGGACGATGCCATGACCGTGACCCTCGTCGAGGGCTTCGAGGCATTCCGAGAATAGCTCTACGGCCGCTGCGACTTCGAGCGGACCGGCCTTCACGAGGTGTTTCTCGAGGTCATCGCCATCTAGGTACTCCATGGCGATATAGGGCTGTTGTGTGTCGTCGAGCAGGCCAAAGTCGTAGATGTCGACTACGCCCGGATGCCTGATGCGCGCTGCGATGCGGGCTTCCTGCAGGAAACGTTCGCGAAATTGTCGTCCAGATGCAGGCGTGCCCGGGAGGTCGAGCACTTTGACGGCAATTCGACGCTGCAGATGGATGTGGTTCGCTTCATATCCCCCCGCAAACCCGCCCCTCCCCATGTAGCCGGTGACTTCATAGCGACTATCGATGACGGTCCCGATCGCCATCCGCTCATGAAGCTCTTCTTCGGTCGTATTGCTCATCTCGCTAGCGTTCGCTCTCTTCTTCGCTTCGAATCTTGCCGAGTCGATCGTAATGCCGGTACCCCATGTTTTCTAGTTCCTCTCGTGGTGCAAGTCCAATATCCACAAGGGTCTTTGTTCCGTAGGTGCCAGCGAGCACCGGCGGAGAATAAGCACGCGTTGACTCAGGTGTTTCGAACGGAGGAAGCGGCTTGAGGATCTGATAAGCGTGCAAATGTACGAAATGAGCCATCGAAACACGCGACCAGCCGGCGCTTTTCGGCGCCTTGATGACATGGGGCGTGGCAAGAAAGTGTCCACCCGTCAGAATCTCGAGCTCCTGGCCTACCTGGGCGACCATGCAACCTTCGGGGGCCTGCCCCTGAACCATTTGCCCGCGAGGATGCTCTTCCGTCGGACGCGTGCGCAGGTAGAGACCGGCATCCGGGTCGGGTTTGGATGCATATTCGCCCTGAGGATTCAGAAAGCGTCCTCCCGGTAGGAGTGTGAGGAGGTTGAAGTCGGTATGTTCTTCTCCCCAGAGAATTCCCGTGTCGACCTGATCTTCGCGCAACGGCAGGTAGCGCAACGAGCGGGTGACATGCGGGCCGCCGTGGACGCCCACCTCGAAGCGATACGGCTCGAGCCCGACAGCCCGCGCCGAGCCTCGCAGCAGAGAGAGTCCAATCTCGTGGAGTTGGTGACCGATGCCGAGGTAACGCTTTCGAAATTCTTCGGCGTTTTCGGGCCAGATATTGTCGGCGTAAATCTCTGGATAGGCTCGCTTGGCCTCGTCGTCGACGGGTTCAGGCGCAGAAAAATAGCATCCCTTAAAACCGGGTTGCCCCCCCGCCACCACCGCCTGTTC
>CAYFTY010000311.1:0-5700 GCA_964346045.1 uncultured Bradymonadales bacterium
CTTCGTTACGCGTCGATCTACGCTAAGACACGTCATATCGGTCCGCCTCAGAAAGTCTATGATGATTTTCATGAGTGGGGCGTGCTGAACGAAGGGTTTGCATCTCCATTCAATTCACGCCTGCTCGGCAAGCCCAACGCCGGCTTCTTCAGCGCATTTGCGATGGTCGACGCACCCTTCGGAAGCCACGGGAGCTTCTTTCAGGCCGACTGGCGCGACTACCCGGGCGCGTGGTCCATTGATCCTCCATTCCTGGAATCGACCCTGCGCAGGGCAGACCTCCAGATTAAGGCGTGGCGCTGGGAAGGATTCGAAGAGGCCGTACTCTTCATCTGTCCCGACTGGTACGAGCCGGAATTCGAGACCGACGAAAAGGTTCTGCTCGAAAAAGGCACACATTATTACGAAGGCCTCGACGGCGGTCTCCATCCGCTGCCTGTCGATGTTTCCATCTACCGGAGCGGCGAGCTCGAAGGCTTTGACGCGGACCGCATCCTCGCAGGGTATCTGCCCGACGACGAAAGCGAGGCAGCATGATCGATTATCTCGTTCTTTCTACACCGCGACAGACCCTCGATTTCATTCGCGATGCCTGCGACGTGCCGCATGCCGAAAGGCTGGTCGTCGACCGCCTCGAGGATGTGACGCGCCGCAGGGAGTTGGTGCAAAAAACGATCGCCTGGGCCGAAGAGCATCCCGAGGGCGCGGTCGTCTCGCTCAGTGATGATCCCAGCCTCGTTCAGGCGCTTGCCTACGAAGAACGGCCCGACCTCGCCGCTTTGCGCGGAGCCTCACTCGACGCGATACTCGCGACGGTCGACAAATCGTGGGCGCGCGTCAACGTCGTGCGCGATGATGGGGCACTTGATTTTGCGGTGCTCACCGATGAAGCACGTTTGCCGACCCATCTGGGGCCGCGCGTGATCGTAAAACCCCTCGCTGGCTGCGCGTCGGTCGGGGTCGAGGTCTGCGAGGCCGGTATGCCGGTTCCCGCACTACCGCATATCGAAAATTGGACCGCAGACCTCAGGCGGCGACGCCTCGGCGAAGGAATCGAAGGCGCGACCGCGCTCGTCGAGACGTACGTAGAGCCCGATGTCCCGAGGGTTAGCGTCGATGGCTGGATCAACGCCGACGGCCAGCCTATCCCGATCGCCATCTCGGATAATATCTACGTCGACGGAAAGCCCGAAACTTTCGATTACCAGATCTTTCCGTCGCGGATCGGAAAAGGAGCCGAGGCGCGATGCTGGTCACTGTGGAAGACGATCGCGAGCCGCCTGGTCGACGAGTTCGGTCTGAGGCACCAGCCATTTGATATCGAGATGTTCGTCTTCGAAGACGAGCCGGCCGTCATGGAGATCAACTGCCGTCTGCATCCCAATATTACGCCCGTGTTGCGGCGCGCGTTGGGGATCGACCTCTTTGCCTGGCACGGTCAGGAGCATCCTTCGATGCCCGAGGTACAATACGGAGCCGGGGCGATGGTTTACGTCTGGTCGCCCGAGGGTTCTGAGCCCCGATGGCAAGAGCTCATCGGCGCGCTCGACCACGGCGAAATTCTTTCCCGATTCGACGGGCCTGGACCGGCGAGCGGCCCAATGGTCTGCTGGGGGTGGCTCTATGTTTTCGGGGACGATCGAGATGCGGTAGTCGAGCGGGTGAGGTCGATACGGGCGTTGAATAGGACGGGATAGTCTGGTCGGTTCAGTCCGAGTCGGGACGCTCGTACTTTCTTTGGGATGATGGAGTGGTTCGGCGATTGTTGGTATAGTGAGGGCGGCGAGGGAGCTTATGAGACATCATACGAATAGACAGCGAGTCGTGGCGGCATCGATCGGTGCCGTGTTCTTCTGGACCGCGATCCTGACCGTGCATCAGCCGCAGGGTCCGCATCCGGGTCTTCGTGATGATGCGCTCAAAAAGGCACTCAAAAAAGACTGGAATCACGAGCCGTTGTCCTATCTCTCGGCGCGAAAGGCGCTCTTTGACACGATCGATGGGAACGGCCGCAAGACCGAGTGCGTCTACACGGGCGAAGTGATTAGCTATCTCGGCCAGCCGCTCCCCAATAATGCGAACGTCGAGCATACGTATCCCGAAAGTCGTGTGCCTCGTGCCGCGCTGTCCGATCTGCATCATCTCTATCCCGTGATTCCCGAAGCCAATGTGGCGCGGCTGAATCTGCATTATGGAAAGGTCTTTGCGGCGGTCTGGTCTCGCGGCGGTTCGAAGTCCGGCGCCTCGACCAAAGCGCGGCCGGTATTCGAAGTGCGACCCGAACGGCGCGGCGATGTCGCCCGGTCGATGTTCTACATTTCGACGATGTATCAGGTCGAGATTCCAACCGACGAAGAACGCATTCTCAAAAAGTGGCATGAAGAGGACAAAGTTTCGGCCGAAGAGAAGCGGCGAAATAAGCGCGTGGCCTCGAAGCAGAAATCCAAAAATCCTTTCATCGATCACCCCGGCCTGGTCGATCGTATCTCTGATTTCTGAAGTTAGGATAGCTCATCCGCGAGCCGATTCTGCAGGCCGACCCTCGAGATAAGTGGTTGCTCACAAAAGATTCATGCCTTGCAAAGGCACGTATCTGATTGCTAAAACCGCGTTCTCGACAACGAGCCTACGCGGGTCTTCATGTTCATTTTCGTCTTCATTCTGGCCGCTCTCATCATTGCCGTCGCAGCCACCGCGATCGTGTTGAACTCGGGTCAACAGCAAGAACCCGAGAGTAGTTTCAGTGCAGCGACGATGTACGATCGTTTGATCGAAGAGCTCGAGCGCGAACGCGACGAAGTCCGCAAGCGACTCGGGGCCCAGATTGGTTTTGCCAGGAAGCTGAAACGCGAGCGTGAAGCACTCCTTGCAAATATCGTCGAGCTCGAAATGAATGTGAGTGAGGCGCAGTCGACCGAGCGTGAAGATGACGCCAGGAGAGCCCAGGAATTGATCGACGAAGCTCTCGAAAACGTTGCCAGCATCGACGAGACCCTTGCTGAAGTGTCTCCTGTCGTACGACGACTCAAAGAGCGCGTGACCCATCTCGACGAGCGTATTCGCGCGGCTCGCGTGCGCAAAGCTCGTGGCGGGAACGCAGGATTCGATGAGGCCGCCTCGAATCTCGACGAGCTTTTCGAACGCATGGATGATTTTTAGGCGGCGTCCTCGCATCCCAGAGTAGGCCGCATTCTCACGTCGCCACCCATCTGGTATGCAGGAGTCCATGAGACGTCACGATTTCGCGACATTCAAAGAGTTATCCCACAACGCGCCGGTATTCGACGTGCGCACGCCGGCAGAGTTCGAAAACGGAAGCATACCCGGGGCCATCAATCTGCCGCTCTTCACCAATGAAGAGCGGGCTGTCGTCGGCACCCGCTACAAAGAAGAAGGCCGCCACGTCGCGATCCGCGAGGGTCTCGACATCGTCGGCCCCAAGATGCGTGAAATCGTCGAGTTCGTCGAAGAGCACGCCGGGCATCCTGACAACGGAAATCCCGTCTTTGTGCATTGTTGGCGCGGAGGCATGCGAAGCGGCAGCGTCGCCTGGCTGCTCGAGATGTATGGCTGGGAGGTCCATACGCTCGAGGGCGGCTACAAAGCATTTCGTCGCTGGGCGCTCGACCGGGTGAGCCAATCTGTCGAGCTCATCGTCATCGGTGGCCGAACCGGCGGCGGCAAGACCGAAATTCTGCACGAACTCGCACGACTCGGCGAGCCCGTGATCGATCTCGAGGGCATCGGCAATCACCGCGGCTCGGCGTTTGGGGCCCTCGGGCTCGGCGACCAACCTTCGCAACAGGATTTCGACAATCGCCTGGCCTGGCGGCTCGACGAGCTCGGAGATAATGGTCCGATCTGGATCGAGGATGAGAGTCGCATGGTCGGCCGTTGCTGCATTCCCAAAGGTTTCTTTTCGCAGATGCGAGCGTCGCCCGTCATCGTGGTCGATGTGCCGCGCGCTCGGCGTGTCGATCACCTCGTCGAGGTATATGGAGACGCCGAAGTCGAGGTGTTGCAGCAACGTTTCGAAAAAATTTCCAAACGCCTCGGTCTCGAGCGCACGAAGCTCGCGCATCAGGCCCTCGGTCGCGGCGATATCGGCGACGCGGCAAATATTGCACTCGACTACTACGACAAAGCATACGATTACGGTCTTTCGAAGCGCGATGAGGACACGCTGCATCGTCTCGATAACGAGCCCGATTACAGCGCGGCAGGGCTTGCACATGCCGTGCTGGCCATGAAAGACGAAGTGAGGAGACCATGAGCGAGATTCGATTGACCCAGTACAGCCACGGAGCCGGCTGCGGATGCAAGCTTTCGCCCGCCGTCCTGGACCGTATTCTAGCCGACCAGGCGACCGCTCCCGTGCGTGAGCTGCTGGTCGGAAATGACTCACGAGACGATGCCGGAGCGCTCGACCTTGGAGATGGTCGGGCGATGCTGAGCACGACCGATTTCTTCATGCCGATCGTCGATGATCCGTATCAATTCGGGCGCATCGCCTCAGCCAATGCGATCAGCGATATCTACGCGATGGGCGGCGACCCGGTGATGGCCATCGCCATCCTGGGATGGCCGGTCGACACGTTGGAGCCCGAGGTGGCTGGCGAGGTCATCGCCGGTGCTCGCTCGATCTGCCGCGAGGCTGGCGTCGCGCTTGCGGGAGGCCACAGCATCGACAGCCCGGAGCCGATTTTTGGACTCGCCGTCAATGGCCTCGTCGCGATCGAGAACCTCAAGAAGAACGACACGGCACGACCCGGTGATCTGCTCTTTTTGACCAAGTCGATCGGCGTCGGAATCCTGGCGACGGCCGAAAAGAAGGGAATCCTGCGCGAGAGCGATCAGGGGGTCGCGGCCAGTTCGATGATGCGCCTGAATTCCATCGGTCCCACGCTCGCTCACATTGAAGGTGTCCACGCCATGACCGACGTCACAGGGTTTGGACTCCTCGGGCATCTCAAGGAAATCTGTCTGGGAAGCGACGTTGCCGCCGAAGTCGAGCTCGGGGCCGTGCAGCTTCTCACGGATCTCGACTACTACCTCGAGCGCGGAGCTTATCCCGGAGGTACAGGCCGCAACTGGGATTCCTATGGTATGCACGTCGGTGATATCGACGAGCGCGAGCGATATCTCCTCTGCGATCCACAGACCAGTGGGGGGCTTCTGGTCGCGGTGGCTGAAGACGTGGCTTCTGAGGTCGTTGCCGCGCTCGAGGCGGCCGGTATGACGGAGTATACCGAGCCGTTCGGGCGGCTCGGCGCCTCTGGTGCCGAGCCTCGAATCCAGGTGGGATGAGTCAGGAAGCATGATGCTTTATCCGTGCCGGCAGAGATTCATTGTTCTTTTTGCGATGCTCACGCTCACAGCCTGTGAGAAACAGGTCTCTGAGACCCGCGAATCAACTACCGATGCGGTTCATGAGCAGGCTCCTGTCGAACGCGCGACCGAGCTCCAAGCGGGTTGGACGCGCCTCGAGTCGTCTGATTTTTCGTTTGCGATCGATTTTCCCCGCGAAGTCGAGCCACGGAGAGTCCAGAAGAGCGAAACTCGTGGAGCCCGGTGGACAGCGACTCGTGGCGATTCCCAGTATCAGATCGCCGTGCTCGAGTTTCCCGAAGAGGCACCGCTCTTGCGGAATCCGAAAGAGTTTTTCGAGGCTCAAAAAGAGAGGATTGCGTCCGATGTAGA
>CAYFTY010000312.1:0-5694 GCA_964346045.1 uncultured Bradymonadales bacterium
GGGACAGGTGAATCGTCTGCAATTTCCGGCGCCCGAAGTCGACGGCGCCCGCGTTTCGGATCCCGCCGAAGAGGTCGATAAAACCAAGAGCTCGAATCGTCTTCAAGGCACCAAACGCATTACCTACACCCTGATACCGACACGCGAAGGGAAGCTCGAAATTCCGGCGCTCATCTTTTCATACTTCGACCCCGAGACAGACCAGTATCGCTCGGAGACCTCGCGCGCCATCACGATCGACGTCGAGCCAGCAGCAGCCGATGCCCCCTCGGTCGAGCCTGAGACGCTCACGGAGCGTAAGTCTTCGAGCACAGACGATTTGGTAGGTGAGCTCAAGAATCGGCTGCCCGATCCGCGTCGGTCCCCGTCGCTGGAGGCCGCTCCAGAGTCTCCGGCAAATCACGTGATCTACTGGAGTTTCATCGTTTTACTCGTGCTGGGGTGCATCGCCCTTGTGGCAGAGCCTTATTATCGCAGATGGGACGAGGCCCGCGCTCCCGAAAAAGAAAAAGCCCGGCAGGTGCAAGAAGCTCTTGCGATCCTGGGCGACGCGCAAGACGCCGACGATCTCGCTCGAGGTTTGAATGTCTATTTCACCAGGGCCATGGGTATTCCCGCCGGCAGGGCAACGTCGGACCGCATTGGTGAAGAACTCGAGAGCAGTGGTCTAGAGGATTACTCGAAGCGTTTTCGAGAAGCCCTCGCGCACTGCGAAAACTCACGCTTTGCTCCGGGCGGCTCGGATACCGACAAAGAAGCAGCACGTCTGGCGAAAATTTGTGCGAGCGCGATTGAATCGACCGATTTGAAGCCGTCGAGTTCATGGAAGCCCGGGCTCATGGTCGCGGTTCTGATGGTTGGCCTCGGGGCTATGACGGTCGCAGCGGCTTTGCTCTCAGACTACGAGCCAGGCACGACTTCGGGCGCGGTGGGCACCCCAGAAGCAGGCCAGTCCCAGATCCAAGCTGCAGTCAAGAAGCACGATGCGGGCGAATTCGAGGAAGCAGCAAGGGAGTGGGCCGACATATTGCAAAATGCACCTCGAGCGGTCGACGTTCTCTTCAACCGCGGGCTTGCGCTCGCCCGGGCGGGTAAACTCGCTGACGCACGCCATGCACTCGAGCAAGCGACCTACCTCGCCCCCCTCGACGACCAGGTCGAATCCACAAGGGCAAAAGTCGAGCGCATCATTCGTCTCGAAACCATCGAAGAAAGCCGGCTCGGGAAGACACTCGAAGGCACCGAAGCGCTCTTCTGGTGGAGGGCCGCCCGTCGGATTCCGTCATGGCTTCTGCCAACGATCACGCTCGGGCTGCTGGTGCTACTGACTCTTTGCCTTGCTCTCAAGCGCATGCGAGGCCGCCGACCCTGGCATGGGACGAGCCTGGTGGTCGTCACTCTGCTCTCGATATCCAGCCTCGTATGGATCGGGAGAGCCACCGCAATCGACTTGGTCGACCCGGTCATTCTGGTCGACGATAGCGCTTCGTTTCGAGATGGGCCCTCGTCGCATGCCCCGCTGCAGAAACGCGTTCCGAACGCTCATGCGGGCACGTTGTTCAGGGCGGTCGAATGGCGCACGCCCTGGGTCAAATTGCAGATCAATGATGAGCGAACCGGTTGGATCGACCTTCAGAGCATCAAGGCCGTCGAACCGAGTGAGTCCGACGGCCTCTGAAAAATTTCTCGCGTTGCTCAGCTATCCTGTAGAGCCGCAAGGCCCTGAAGAACGCGGGGTAGATCGAGACCAAGCGTCTCTTTGATCTGCTCCGAGCCGCTCGCAGCCTTCATCGGCAAACCGCGTCGCTCGTCGGCATCGGTCACGGATGAGTCGATCACCGTGATCTTGTTGATATCGATATTGGAGATCGTGGAGAGCATATTCTCCATGATCGTATCGAATTGCTGCACGAGGAAGATGGGACGCGCGGCTTCTCCAGCGCTATTCCACATCTCGATGAGTTCTCGCAGCGCTTCGGCGGTCGCCTTACCATCCTCGACGACCTTGGCCGAGTTGGCTTTCGCCTGTGCTTCGAGCTCGGCCTTTTTGGCCTGTGCTGGCTGAATCACGTCGGCTGCGAGCTGGCGTTTGACCTGCTCGAGACGCGCACGCTGCACATCGAGATTCGCTCGCGCACGCGCGATGGCCGACCCCGCTTTGGAGCGTTCCTCAGCCACCATGGCTTCCCCACGGGTTTGCGCATCGACGATTCGTCGATCGGCATCGGCCTTGGAGATTTCTTTCTGCGCCTCAATCTTGGCGATGGCCTTCTTGAGCTGGTTTTCCGCATCCTGCACCGTGGCCTCGACGCGGTTCTGCGCCTCGGCAATACGACTGTGCATGATCAGCTCGGCCGACTGCTTGCGACCAATCGAGTCGAGATACCCTTTGTCGTCGGTGACATTCTGGATATTGAGGTTGTCCAGCACGAGCCCGAGTTTCGTCAGGTCGTGCTCGGCCTCTTCGAGCAGAGACCGCGCAAATTTCAAGCGATCGTCGTTGACTTCCTCAGGAGTGAGCGTGGCGAGCACGCCGCGCATATTGCCCTCGAGCGTCTCCTTGGCGATCTGCTGAACGTGCTGGCGCCCCATCCCCAGAAAACGCTCGACGGCGTTCGAGATGAACGGCTCCTGGCTTCCGATCTTGACGTTTGCCATGCCTTTGATCGAGAGGGGGATACCGCCTTTCGAGTAGGCATTGGTCACGTTGATATCAATGACCATATTGGTCACATCGATCCTGTCGACTTTCTGGAAGATGGGATAACGCATCCCCTTTCCCGAGTGCAGGATCTTGTAGCCACGTCCCTTATCTCCGCCGAGACCGCTGAACACGAGTACCTCGTTGGGCTGGCAGATCACAATGAGATTGCTTGCGACGACGAAAACGGCGGCCAGCGCGAGGAGGCCGACGACTACGACTGCTACGAGTGCTGTTAATGGCATGGTCGTGCTCCTTTTATTCTTTTTCGCTCGCCGCATCCTTACGGCGCGCGAGTGCTTTCGCGAGGTCTTGTTTCTTGTCGGCGCTCAGGGCTTTGCCCAGATTTGAGGGCTGCTCCGAGCTGAGCTTCTTCGTGTCTTCGGCATCCGATGACGGACCGTCCTCGCCGGTTGGCGCGTGGATTCCCGTCAGGGCTCCCCCGATGTCGAGTCCAGCCGTATCTCGGATCTCTGCAAAGATGCTGCTCACGATCTTGGGGAACGAGCTCACGTAATTGGGCAAGCTCTGACCATTGCCGCTGTCGATGAGAGCGACCTCCCTGACGTTCACCTGCTTCACAGCTTCGGCCACCTGCTCCATGATCGTCTCCATCTGTTGCAAAATGAAGACATCGGCAGCAGCGTCGCCTGCCTCTTTCCAAACGTCGGCCATCGTGCGCAGCACCTCGGCCATGGCTCGCCCCTTCTCGGCAATCTCAGCGGCTTCACCCGCCGCAATGAGCTCTCGCGCAACTTTGTCTGCTTCGGCGGGGATCACCACGTCGGCCTGAAGGCGCAATTTCTCGAGTTCGGTACGGACCTGCTGAAGCTCCTGTTCAGCTTCGGCGCGCGCTGCGAGCGCTCCAGCTTCTGCGCGCTCCTCTTCGGATTTCGCCTGCAGCTCGAGATCAGCTTGATACTGGCGCAATTCGTTCTGAGCCCGCTGAATCTGGGCCTGCGCATTTCGACGCGCAACCTCGCCGCGACCCTGGGCCTCGGCCTCGGTCTCTTCGGCTTCTTTCATCGCGTCTGACTCGGCGACTTCGGCAACCTTGAGAATCTCAGCGATTCGACGACGACCCAGTGAGTCGAGGTAGTCGCGGTCATCGCTCACGTTCTGAATTTTGAGCGTGTCGAGTTGCAGTCCGAGCTTTTCGAGATCCGGATTCACCGCCGCCGAGAGCTGCTCGGCAAATTTCAAGCGATTCTCGTTGACCTCTTCGGGCGTCAGCGTCGCGAGGACTCCACGAAGGTTACCTTCGAGGGTCTCTTTGGCGACGCGGACGACCTCTTGTCGGTCGCGACCGAGAAAACGCTCGATGGCATTGTGAATGTCCCTGTCGTTGCTCGACACCTTTACGTTCGCAATCGCGTGCACGTAGAGAGGGATACCCCCTTTCGAATAGGCCCCCGAAGTGTCGATACGCACCGGGAAAACCCGCAGGTCCATCCGATCGACCTGTTCGACCACCGGGTAGCGAATGCTCCAGCCGCCTTTCATGATGCGATAGCCAACGGTGCTGCCGTCGCCCATCTTATGGTCCCGACCCGAGAAGATCAGCACTTCGTTGGGGCGGCCCACGTAGAGAAAGCTCCTGATGAATACGAATGCGAGAAGCACCGCCACCACGAGCATGATTGCAATTCCGATTTCCATTTCGTTCTACCCCTCCCGTATGGGCCCGAGTAAGTTCATGATTTCTTTGTGATCTGATTCGGATGAACGACCTTGGCCACTCCATCCTCGACGCCGAGGACGAAACACTCTTCACCGAAGTCGAAGACGACGTCTCGATCAACCGATTCGGCGACGAGTTCAATCGTCTGTCCCCGTAACTTGAATTTCACTTTTCCTTTGCCGCTCTCGTCGATGGGCAACACGACCTGCGCTGTGGCCCCTCGATAATCGTTGAGCGATGTCGCCTGGCCGCCTTCGCTGTGACTGGCGACATGCAGCAGATAAGTCACCATGAATCCCGCAAAGAGGCCCATCGCCGCTGAAATGGCGAAGACTGCCACTTGATGATTCCACAAAAGCGTCAGCACGGTGCCGGTCAGGCCGAAAAATGCCGATGTAAACGTGTAGAAGCGGAAACTGAAAAACGGGTTGTAGCGTTTCCGCTGCTTAACATCGATGTCTTTTTCAGCATCCGCGTCGCTATCGACGTCGGCGTCTGCATCTACGTCCGCATCGACATCAGCATCGACATCCACATCGATGTCGAGGTCTTTGTCGAAGTCGAGATCCTTGTCGAAATCCAGATCTTTATCGAAGTCGAAGTCCTTGTCGAAATCGAGGTCTTTATCGAAATCGAAGTCCTTGTCGAAGTCGAGGTCTTTGTCGAAATCCATCTCTTTATCGAACTCAGCTTCGGTCTCCCCGAGTCCACTGAAAACGGAGAGGCCCACAAAGACACCTCCGAAGATCAGAAAAGCGATGTAGACGGTTATCATGGGCCGGCAACCTCTCGTAAGTTTTCAACGATTTCGAGCCATCGCAGTGTGACCTCTACGCGTGCGGTGGTCAACACTACTCGGCGCCAACTCTACTGATCGCGGGCGCGCCCCTGCGCCAGCAGCTTCTCGACGCCTTTCCATATGGTGTGATAGCGATCCTCTTCCATGCCGAGGCGCTCCCGCAGCAGTTCCAGATAGGACATCTCGTCGGCGGTGTATTCGAGATCGGCTCCGGCGAGCACGAGCGCCTGACGCATCAGCATATCGCCGAGTTCGGCGTTGTCTTTGGCCATCGACCAGTCTGGCTCTTCGGGTGGATGCTCGAACCAGTTTTGCAAGCTCGCCGCGTTTTCGTCCGAGAGTTCGATTCCCGAGAGGATCGTCGATAGAATTTCGGCTTCTTCTTGCTCGAGCGAACCATCAGCCCAGGCGACGTCGAATAGATACTGCATGAAAGTCATCTGTTCATCGGGCGTCATCGATCGTTTCCCTGCCTCTGCGAGTCTGAGTTTCTTTCACCTTAGACCATGACTC
>CAYFTY010000313.1:0-5693 GCA_964346045.1 uncultured Bradymonadales bacterium
AATGTTGAGGTGTCGTACTACGCCCAGACGTCCGAGACCGTCTCGATTCTCGTGGATTCCGAGGAACCCTTCTCTGGAAGCAATACCGACTCCTTCACACTGATCTGGACGATCGTGCAGGGTAATTCCTGTGCTCCCGGCCAGTTCACGTGTCTCGACCCGAATACCTCACTTCAGTGCAACGAGGACGGTACGATGGCCACGACAGTGAGCTGTGCCGATGGATGCGTGGCTGGACGTTGTCAGGTTCCGGCCACGACTGGAGCGAGTTGCACGAATCCGACCAACCTCGGAACCCTCACGGGCGGTCTCTCGTACTTCTTCGACAATAACGAAGATAATGGCGCGACCGACGACTACGACGGCACGCCATCGTGCGTCGGCGAAGATGGCGATGGTCAGGATTATTTCTTCACGGTCACCGTACCTGACCAGCAGTTTCTCGAGGTTTCCGTCGAATCGGTTAACAAATTCGACGACCCGGTGGTCTACATCTTCACCGATTGCGCTGACATCGACGGCACCTGTGTTGCCGGTGGTGAGGGCGATGCCACGGGCGAGGCTGCAACCGCGCGGATTCAAGCTCAGGGTCAGCAGACTTTCACGGTTGGTATCGATTCGGATAACGACTTTGACGATGACGGTATGCTCGTCAATATCGGAATCGTGTCTCCAGACTGTTCGGCGGGTCAGATCGAGTGCAACACGGCTGGCACTGCCGTCAAATCGTGTGTCAACGGTCAGTTCGTCGAGTTCCCGTGTTCTAATAACACATGCTCGAATGGTGCTTGTACCGCAACGGCCGGCAACGTCTGCTACGAAGCCGAGCCCGTGGACACGACCTCTGTCAAATCGGGAACTCTCACGGGAGACTGGAGCTCGGATACCAACGACTTCCAGCCCGACAGCAACTACGGGCCTGCTTGCCAGAACGTGTATCCGACGACGGGATTCCTCGACGAATCGCCGGACGGACCCGATCACTGGTATCGTTTCGACCTGGAACCGGGCGAATTGCTGCTGGTCACGAATACGGTTGATGACTTCACCTTCCAGGAGACCTTTGTGTACATCGTTTCGGACTGCTTCGTCGGCGGAGACGCCTGCCTCGCAGCTGGGTTCGGTGAAGACGGAGACCCCGCAACCGCAAACTACCTTGCCTCGGCCAACGAGACGGTTTACGTGGTTGCAGACTCAGACGACGAGACGCCGGATCCCTACTCTCTCGAGTATGAGATCCTGACCAATGTCGTCTGCACGCCGGGCGAAGTTGCCTGTGCCGACCCCAATACGCTTTCGTTCTGTAATGCGAATGGCTCGATGCAGAGTACGAGTACCTGCGCGAACGGTTGTCTCGACGGCTTCTGTCAGGACGCGCCTCCGGCAGGCGACCAGTGCTCGGCACCGGTCACTATCACCGGAAGCACGCGAATCGCGCTCAGTCAGGACGATTACACAGACGGGTACGATGCGGCTGGATGTGGCGCGAGCTCGTTCTTCCGGTCGGCAGGTCCAGACGTGTTCTACGCGGTGGATTTGCCAGCGAATTCACAGCTTGAGGTTGCTCTCACGGATGTCGATGCTGGATTCGACTACCCAGTCCTGCATCTCTTTACCGATTGCGCCGATATCGAGGGCTCCTGCCTCGCCGGTGACAACAGCAGTGGAACCGCTGAAATCAGCTATTTCTCACCTGTTAGCCAGACGGTCTTGCTCAGTGCAGACCACGAAGGTTCCGGGAACGAGCTCTTGCTCGATATTCGTATCGAGAGTCCAGATTGCGATCCGACGACCTTCACTCAGACCTGTCTGATGGACGGCTCAGGCTTCGAATACTGTGACGGGAATGGATTCACTCAGAATTACGTCTGCACCGACGGTTGCGATACTGCGACTGCTCGCTGCGTCACGCCTGATGGCGATACCTGTGTGGATCCGTTCGACGGGAATCCGACGACGGCCGGCCAGCCCGAAGTCTTGAATGGCTCGTTCAGTGACTACGAGAACGATTACGATCTTGGCACTGGCAACGCTTGCACCGGTTCTCGGACCATTGGTCCTGAGCCAGTTTACGTAGTGGACCTCACCGCCCAGCAGACGCTCACAGTTTCGGCTGTGTCAGATACGACGAGTGGTGGCCCGCTCGAGGATATCGCGGTTTACGCGACGGCGGGTGTCTGTGGAGACCCGGTCCGAGACACCTGCGTGGCAGGTGCGGATGATGAGGCGGCAACGGCCACTCCCGAGACCTTCACCTACGTCGCGCCAGCCGATGAGACGGTCTACGTCTACGTAGACTCCTTCTTCGGCACCGTATCGGGTGATTACGAACTGACGATCGACGTTCAGTAACACGGACGTTTCGGTCTGATTTCAGCCCCGGCCTTTCGAGGTCGGGGCTTTTTGCTCTGAAATGCCAGAACGAACACCTTGCCGATTCGAAATTTGCTCGCAAAATCGCTATACTAGCGCCCCGAAAGCAGCGGGTGTCAGTTGACATTACGCTGACTTCGTGAGATTCAAGCGCACCGCGTGGGCCACACCCACAGCCCGCGCTCCCACAATGTTTCTCTTGCTGTAACTCAGAGGACCACCCATGACGAAATCGGAACTCATCGAAGCCCTGGCCGTACGACTCGATGTGCCGAAGAAGCGATCCGAAGACATCGTGAACGCTGTCTTTGACTCGATGAAAGGAGCGCTACTCGACGAAGAACGGATCGAAGTTCGAGGATTCGGAAGCTTCTCGATTCGCCACTACAAAGCCAAGAAAGGACGCAATCCCCGAACGGGCGAGACCGTGCACGTAGACCCCAAAAAGTCGGTGCATTTCAAGGCTGGTAAAGAATTGCGAGAGCGAGTCGACAACTAAACGGAATAGGCCCGCTCCCCGGCGGGTTTCTTGGGCATGACGACCGAACCTACCACAATCGGTGAGCCTACGGGCGACATTCCACGCGAACGTCGTCTGAGGCTCACCGAAATTTTTTATAGCATCCAGGGCGAGTCTTCGGCGGCAGGTAGGCCCTGTGTCTTCGTGCGCCTGTCTCGCTGCAACCTGCGATGCACCTGGTGTGATACGACGTATTCGTTCAAGGGCGGTGACAAGCGCTCCATTGACGACGTCAAAGACGAAGTCGCCTCGTACGGTTGTAAGCTGGTCGAAATTACGGGCGGCGAGCCTCTGCTACAGCCGACCGTCCATACACTGATGACCGAACTTTGTGACGAAGGCTACGAGGTGATGATCGAGACCTCAGGCTCGCTCGATATCGCGCCGATCGATGATCGCGTCAAAGTCATCATGGACCTCAAACCACCGGGCAGCGGCGAGGTCGACAAGAATTTGTGGGAGAATATCGATGCTCTCCAGCCTAAAGACGAGGTGAAATTCGTTATCCTCGACAGGACCGACTACGAGTGGTCGGTACAAAACGTCCGTGAGTACGACCTTACCGAGCGATGTTCAGTGATTTTCTCGCCGGTTCACGGCGTGATGGACGCTCATCAGCTCTCGATGTGGATCCTGGAAGACCAGCTTCCGATTCGACTCGGCCTGCAGCTACATAAATTTCTCGAAGTCGAGTGAAATCATTCCACCAAGAGAAAACCCGCAGCCATCTGGCTGCGGGTTTTCTTTTCGCGTATCGGTCCCGGTCTTATTTGAGAAGGTCAGCCACGGCTGCTCGCTCTTCTTTGAGCTGATCTTCGGTCGTTTGAATCTTGGCTCGGGCGAAATCATTCAGCTCGAGTCCATCGACGATTTCGTAGTTGCCGTTGCCATCACAACGCACCGGATACGAGAAGATCAGTCCTTCGGTCACGCCGTACTCGCCATTGGAGGGAACCGCCATCGAGACCCAGTCATCCGAAGGGGTCTCGGTGAACCAGCTCTTGATGTGGTCAATGGCGGCGTTTCCTGCGCTGGCCGCCGACGATGAGCCGCGAGCCTCGATGATGGCCTTGCCGCGTCCCTGAATCGTCGAGATGAAATCGTTCTCGAGCCAGTCGTGGTCGTCGATGACGTCCGTCACCGGCTTCCCGCCAATCTGCATATTGTAGAAGTCGGGGTACATCGTATTGGAGTGATTGCCCCAGATACCAATATTGGTGACGTCCGAGACTGCGACGCCGGCTTTCTTCGAGAGGGCCGAGGCCGTGCGATTCTGGTCGAGCCGCGTCATTGCCGTGAATCGCTCGCGCGGGATGTCGGGCGCGTTATTCATGGCGATGAGGCTGTTGGTGTTGCAGGGGTTTCCGACGACGACGACGCGAATATCGTCGGCGGCGTTGTCGTTGATAGCCTTTCCCTGTCCTTCGAAAATCGGGCCATTGGCCTGCACGAGGTCGGCTCGCACCATGCCCGGGCCGCGAGGTTTACCGCCTACCAACATGGCGATATTGGCACCGTCGAAACCCTTGTTGGGGTCGTCGGTGATGATGATATCTTCGACCAGCGGAAACGCGCAGTCGTTGAGCTCCATCACGACGCCTTCGAGAGCACCCATGGCGGGCGGAATCTCGATGAGCTGAAGGATCACGGGGGTGTCGTCTCCGAGCATCTCGCCAGCGGCGATACGGAAGAGCATCGAATAACAAATCGAACCGGCGGCACCGGTGACAGCAACGCGTACTGGGGTGGTCATGATATCTCCAAATCGTAGGGGGGTAAATGTGGCTAAAAGCCCGCTCGCGCGGGACCATAGATCAAAGGTCCCGCCTTGGCCAGCGGCGCTTCTCTAGCCTGCTCATTCGAGGTTTTCGGGGTGCATCGTGATCTCGGCGCTCGACCGCAGTTCGGCCAGATATTCATCGAGCTTTTCTTTGATGCGCTGGCCTTTGAGCTGCATGGTCAGACGCTCTTGAATCTCGTCGAACGCGACCGTTTCGGCATCTTTCTTCTCGACCATCCTGATCACGTGCCAACCGTAGGGTGATTTCACCGGCTCCGAGACTTCGCCTTTTTCCAGACCGAATGCGGCGTTTTCGAACTCGGGGACGGTCTTTCCGCGCGGAATGAAGCCAAGGTCGCCTCCCTGAGCTGCCGAAGGACCTTCGGACTTTTCTTCTGCGAGTTTGGCGAAATCGGCGCCCTCCTGGATGGCTTCTTTGCGGATGGTTTCAGCCCTTGATTTGGCTTCGTTCCACGCGGTCTCTTCGGCTCCTCGCTCGACCGATACGAGGATGTGTCGTACGCGCACCTGCTCGGGCATCGTGAATTTCTCTTCGGCATTTTCATCGTAGAACGCGCGAACTTCTTCGTCGGTCGGAGTCTCCATCCCGCGCTTTTCGAGTACCTTCTCGATCGCGATCGATTGCTCGACGGATTCTCGAAGCTCCTGCTCTGAGATCCCGAGTTGTTTGACCAACATCTCCAGTGAGACGTTTTTTCCAGATGCCTGCATGGACGCCGCAAACTCGGCGCGGACCTCTTCGAGCTTCGCGTCGACTTCTTCCTGGGTGATCTCGATGTCTTCTTTGGCGATCGCCGTGTCGATGAGATACCGGTCGACCAATTTCTGAACGATCGTATTCTTGTACTGAGTCGCGAGAGACGGTGGCATACCCGAGGCCATCACGCGCTTGATCTCGACGTTGAATTCATCGGCGGGGATTTCCTTGCCGTTGACGGTTGCGATCGGGCCTGTCGCTCTCGGTGCCATCGAGGACGTCGGCGAAGGCGTTGAATTTGC
>CAYFTY010000314.1:0-5658 GCA_964346045.1 uncultured Bradymonadales bacterium
TGAATTCGAAGTGGGCGCGTCTGAGGTCGAATCCGCTGCCGATGAGGCCGTGCGCGTTGCTCAGGCGGCCGCCGTGAAGTCTCCTGCTTCGACCGAGTCAGCCTCCACGGTGAAGTTTGGTGATTGGGAAGGTACACGACCTCGCTTTTCTGCCGACGGCAACCGCATGGTCTTCCACTCGGGCCAGGAAGGCGCTCGCTCGATCATGTTGGGAGATCTGCAAACCGGCGGCGCGACAGAATTGGTGTCCTCGGATGCGGATGACGTCGAGCCGACCTTTTCGCAGGATGACTCGCGCGTGATCTTTTCTTCGAATCGCGACGGTGATTACGACCTCTACATCGTCGACATCGAAAGCGGTGAAGTCGAGAAAATCACAGACGACGTAGGTGATGAGCGTGAGCCCTCGGTCGCATCGGTGCTCTTTGGGTTTTACGCCGTGAGGAATGGAGTCTGTGGAGGTCCTCCGTCCGGAGCCACCGTCGATGGTTACGAAAAGGTGCTCTTCACGCGAGAGTACGACGATAAAAGTGAGATCTGGTTCACATCGGTCGAGCCGACGCAGAAGATTCCACGCCAGAATCCGCGAGCCAAAGAGCCGCCGGCACCCTCGAAACACGACACCCACCGCGGGCGTGTTTCGAAAGCCGATAAGAGCTGCTCTTCGCCTCGTTTTGCTGGCGATGGTCTGAGCGCGGTCTGGACCTGCGACGGCGAAAAGAGCGTGGTCTACGATGCGGCGGCAGAGTGGGATCAGACGTTCGAGGCCGCGCTCGCTGCCGTTGATTCAAAGCCGTCTCCTGCCTGTCGTGGGTGGGAGCTCGACCTCGAAAAGTGCTTTCCAAAGCTCGAAAAACGCTATGCGAGCTACCCGGCTCAAGCGATCTCGAAGGCATCCGATGGCCTCGCAAACCCCGCGCTTTCGACGAATCATATCGTCGCTCTCGCCAACGGTGAGGCGGGTGTGATGTGGCGTCCTCGCTACGCTGAAAAGGCCTGGAAGCCCCTCGAACTTGCCAGTGGAGAAAGGGCCGAGGGCAGCCATGCGACATGGTCGCCGCGGGGAACCCATCTCGCCTATGTCAAAGACGGCAGGATTCTCGTCGAGCCCACTGATTTTTATCTGCAGACTGTCGTCAATCTACATCACTTTCCCCAGGTTCATGGCGAAGGAGAGTCGAAGCGCCTGCAGGACAATCGTTTTGTCGCCCGGCCCGGAGACGAAAAAGAGTTTTATGAGCTGCATGATAAACTACGCTACGCCGAAAAGCCTCAGTTCATCTCGACCGATGTCGCACTTCAGGCTTTTCGAGATGAATTTCTGAGTCTATTGCAGGATGCCGAGCGCACGGCCGCCGATGAATTACGCGCGATGAGCGAGGCACTCTGGAAGCACTATTTCGATGCCTGGAAGACATCGCAGACCAATACCCATCGTTATTACGCGACCTATTTTGCCACGGCGTGGGTCGCGCTCGAAGCCGCTGAATCGATGGAAAAGATGACCTGGGAAGACCATATGGTCGCCCAGTGGGGCCGAGATTCGGCATCCGAAAAAGAGCGAAAGCGTTTCGATCGGGTTTCGAAACCCGTTTCGCAGCGCATGCCCGATAACATGGCCCGAGTGACCCTGGGACTGCCGAGCGAATTGCGATCAATGGTCGCGACATACACAGAGAAGATGGCGCGGCATCGGGGCATCGAGAGGGTCGAGATTCCATCGTATAAAACGCCACTCTCCGTAGATTTCAGCCAGTTCAAGATCCGTGGTGCATACGATAACGAGCTCGCGGGCTACTTCCTTGCGATGAAGTGGTACGGCTTCATGCCGCTCCCCTTTGATGGATCGCTCGCCGAATTTGCAGCGACCCTCTCGGCGCTTCGCTACAAGAACGCACCCGTGCTCGAGATGTGGCGAGACGTCGACGGTCTTGTCGGCTCGTTTATGGGAAAGCCAGTCGACCCCACGGTCGACCACCTCATGGCGCTGCGCGCCGACGAGCCACAGATATTCAGTCCTTTCGATGCTGCTGCAGTCAAGAAGCGCTTGGCCGAGATGCGGGGCACGATTGAGATTCGCGACGCATCGGGTCCGCGAAACGTCCACCTGACGTTTTTTCCGCGCCGCGCCGGGCTCGATGTGACCTTCTTTCGAAAGCTGACGCATCAGAAAGTCAAGTATCGCGGCATGCCGACGAGTCTCGATGTCTTTGCGACTCTCGGTCATGAGCGCGCTCGGAAGCATGCGATCGCCGCCGAGCCCGAAGACCGCGTCGAAGAGTATCGCAGCGTACTCGCATCGTTGATCGAAAAGACACCGAGTCCCGAGAGTGACCGTGGCTACTGGAATACCGATATTTACCACAGCTGGTTGGCCGCATTGGTCGTGCTCGCGCGCAGCTACGAAGTGCCCGACGAGTCGATGATCGAATTCGCCCGTTCCGAGGCGTGGCAGGACCGACAGCTCTATGCAGCACTCGCAGGTTACACGCAGCTCAAGCACGCGTCGGTGCTCTATGCGATGCAGGACGTCAGCGCGGAATGCGATGGAGATTCCTCGTACTACGTAGCGATCGAGCAACCGATCGTCGATCCGCCCGAAGGCTTTGTCGAGCCCAATGCCGAGTTTTATGCGGCGCTGGCAGAGGTGGCAGAGCGGGTCTACGAGAAGCTCTACGATGGTAAGGGTGACGGCCCTTCGGCCGACCACTGGCGGCGTGAAGAAGACCCCCGGTTGAACGCGCTGAATCTCGCTCGCAGGCTCGAGAAGATTTCGCGACTGCATCTTTCCGGCAAACGCCTCGATGAAGATGATCGACGGTGGATCGAATACCTGGGCGGTGACCTCGAGATGCTCACGCTCGGCAAACGCCCCGGTAGTTCGAATATGACGATCGGGGGTCAAGGTCGCGTCGAGCGTGGCGTTGCCCTCGTGACCGACATCCACACCAACAAGCAGAGGCAGCAGGCCCTGCATATTGGCGTCGGTCGTATCCAAGATCTCTGGGTCGTGACTCCTCATCCTCCGGCAAACCAGCTTACGCAGGGAGGAATCCTCTCGTTCTACGAGTTCGTGCGACCGATGTCCGATCGCATGACCGATGCCCGGTGGGGTGAGGCGCTCGAGAAGGGCGAAATTCCGAAATCGCCCGAGTGGACCGACACGTTTCTCGAGGCGCGATGAAACGGATTGGAATCACGTTGCTCTTGCTCGGATTCGTATTCTGGCCGTCGACGACTCGACCGGCTGACGCGCCCGAGCGCATTCGAATCGCGTTAGGTGGAGATGTGACCTTTGGTCGCGTCGTCGGTGGCGCTTTTCGACCCCACGGCCACGATGCTCTCTCGAAGATGGCTCAGAAGCTGCGCGAGGCTGATTTGACCTTCGTCAATCTCGAATCCGGGGTCTGCGAAAAATCCGCTCGCGAGGGCGGCCACATCCCGCTGCTGCTCACCCGGCCCGCTGACCTGAACTTACTCGCGGATGCGGGAGTCGATATCGTGTCGGCTGCGAATAATCATGCGCTCGATTGCGGCGCAGACGGTCTATCACGAACAGCGAAGGTGGCTCGAGGCGCCGGCATCAACGTGGTCGGGCTCGAGGACCAGAAGCCAGCCCTCCATGAGTCTGGCGTGGTAACGCTCGCCGTAACGACGCATCCCGTGCCGTATGTTGGACAGCCTCGACCCACCTTCGTACGCCTCGAAGACATGCATCGCGTCGTGGAGCTCATCGAGGCGGCCAGGGCTCGTTTTCCTGACGAACTCATCATGCTCTCGATTCACTGGGGCCGCGAGTGGCATGTCGGTCCTGCAGCATGGCAGCAAGACTGGGCCCGCGCCTTTGTGGATGCGGGCGCCGACCTCATCGTGGGTCACGGATCTCATGTCGTAGAGCCCTCAGAACGATATCGAGGTCGACTCATTCTCTACGGTCTGGGCAATCTGATCTTTGATGGGCCTCGCAGTCGTGACGCTGCGCCGACGCTCGTGATCTGCGAGCGCAGAGACGGCCGCTTTGAGTGTGACCGAGAGTAAGTTAGTTTGCCTGCAACGATGAGCAAGCGACTGGTCGAAATGAATGGGGTTACGCAGCGCTTCGGCGATGCGGTGGTGCTCGACGGAATCGACGCCGAAATATCGGCAGGCGAGGTCGCGGGAATCATTGGGCCGAACGGGGGCGGCAAGAGCACGCTTCTGATGATTATCGCCGGGTTGATTCGACCTACGGAGGGAGAAGTCCGCGTCGACGGCGTGAAGGCGCATGAATTGGCCCAGCGCGTGGCCGGCAAGGTCGGGCTCGTGACCGCGCGCCCGGGGCTTTATCCCTTATTGAGCGGGTCCGAAAATCTCGAATATTTTGCGAGTCTCTACGGCCTGCAGGGCGAAGAACTCGCCGGGCGGGCACGTCCTCTCATCGAACGATTCGGGCTCGAAGATGCCATGTCGATGCGCCTTTCGATGTGGTCTACCGGAATGCAGCAGCGCCTGTCTTTGATACGAGCCCTGGTGACGCGTCCCGCGCTTCTTCTTTTCGACGAGCCTACCGCGAATCTCGATCCAATCGGTGAGGCAGAACTGCACGGTGAACTGCGCCGACAGGCCGACGAGGGTATGGCGTGCGTGCTGGTGACTCACCGACTTTTGCAGGCCGAGTCAATCTGTGACCGCGTGTGGTTTCTCGACCGCCAAATCCGGGATGAAGTGCAGCTCGAGCCAGGCAACTACGAGCCGCCATCGGGGCCACTCTTCGACCTCTGGAGCGCGCCATGAAGGGACAGATCTTCAAGGTGGCTCGCACAGAGATCATCGAGCATCGCCGTCAGCCGTGGATGCTTGCGATTCTCGTCGTGAATTACGTTCTCTGGGGTGGGATATTCTTGCTGGCGGTGATGGCGTTGGACACCATCGCTGGCAACGAAGAGGCACTCAGACAATTGATCGCCCAACAGCCTGCGCTGCGCGCGGTGGGGGACGGGGATGTCCTCGCCAATCTGAGGCAGCTCGCGACCTCGACCTTTGGTGCGCTTCTCTTTACGAATCTACCGCTCTTCGTGGCCATCATGTCCGGATACTCGGTGCTTCATGATCGTAGTGTCGGTGCTCTGCCATTCTTGATGCTGGCGCCCCTCTCGAGATTGCAGCTTCTGACAGGCAAGCTTCTGGGGGCACTCGCGATCCCGTATATCCTGCACCTCGTTTTTGTGGGGCCGCTCTCGTGGGTCGTTCTTCAATTCGATTCGATGCAGCCTCATGCCGTTCAACTCGGTGGCTCGGCCGCATGGTGGGTTGCTTATCTCGCCGGAGCTCCCGCGTCGGCGATGTTCGTCGGGGGCATCGGCACGGTGATTTCGGCGCTGGCTCGTGATGTGCGCACCTCGATGCAGTGGATTTCTTTCGTGATCGGCGTGCTCAGTTTGATTTTCGGCTGGGTGCTTTTCGACGCCGTGAAATTCGGCGCCGGCGTCGAGCTTGGCTTTGTGGCGGGCACGCTCATCGGAACCGGCATGATGCTCGTTATCGGCAGCCGCCTGATCTCGCGTGATCTCTCACGCTGAAGTCAGAACTCGACCTTCGTCGCTTCGAGGCGTTCTACGTGCTCTTCGTCTCCCATTTCACGCCATTGAACCAACGCGATTCTGCGCGCTTCTTTCGCCC
>CAYFTY010000315.1:0-5652 GCA_964346045.1 uncultured Bradymonadales bacterium
AGTAGCCCCAGCACGGCGACCGCCAGAGCATCGCCAAGGGCTGCTCGCGGCCGACATGAGAACGGAGCGATGGTCTTGGATTCATCGGACCACGCCCAGAGGCGGCTGAGTGGTTTTCGCCAGTGCACACCGAGCCAGCCCAGGGACGCACCCAGCCATGCGATACCGATCCACCAGAAGGGGGAGTTGAATCCGCGCAGACCAAAGGCAAGCGCCGGTGGCCCGATCGCGATGAGCAAAAATGAGGCGGTCTTCACAAACGAGCGAATTGAGTACACATCCTAATCCATTGCAGGGGCCGGGAGTCTAATTCTGCCGGTGTCAGTCGTAAAGACTCGCGCCAGGCCGATGGTTTCAGCGAATTTAACTCCACGCGCGCCCGGAAGCGTGTATAATTCATGACGAATCGAACCAATGAAGTCTACGCATGGACCGAATTCCTCTCGGACCCTTTGAGATCAGCGAGCGCATCGGGCGCGGCGGTATGGGGGACGTATATCGTGGCCGACACCTCGCACAGGGTGTCGACGTCGCCGTCAAGGTGATCACGTCCAAGCGGGCTCAGAAAACCAGGTACATCAAGGCGTTTCGAAATGAGGTTCATTCGATGGCTCGGCTCGACCATCCGGGCATCGTCATGGTCTTCGACGTGGGAGAGATTTCACTCGATGCGGCGACACGAAGCCGCGGGCGACTGCAGGTCGGCTCGCCGTTCGTCGCCATGGAGCTCGCTACGCTGGGAAGCATCACCCGAGTGCGTCAGGGGCTGCACTGGAAGAGACTGAAATCGGTACTCTACAGCATTCTCGATGCACTCGCTCACGCCCACGCGCGCGGCGTGATCCACCGTGACCTCAAGCCAGGCAACGTGCTCCTCTCGCCCCATGGCGACCGCAAGATTCCGCAGATCAAACTGGTCGACTTTGGCCTTGCGAATGCGATGGATACGACCGATCGCAGCCCCGTCGATCCGGCATCTGACAACAGCTTCGACCTCAAAATTGCGGGAACACCACGCTACATGGCGCCCGAGCAGATCGAGGGCCACTGGCGCGATCAGGGACCCTGGACCGATCTCTACGCCCTGGGATGTCTGACCTACTATCTGATTCAAGACGATCCGCCTTTCAGCGGAGAGCTCGAAGATATTCTCGCCGGTCATCTATTTGAAGAACCTCCGGCGCTCGAGCCATCGTTCCAGGTGCCGCAAGGGTTTCACGATTGGGTTTCGCGCCTGCTCGCAAAACGTCCGGCCGAACGATTTCGACGCGCAGCCGATGCGGCCTACGAATTGATGCAGCTCGATGCCAGCGCCGAAGAACACTTCGAACTCTTTGCTTCGGGCCTCGAAGAAATCACCGATGGCGAATGGACCGAATCTGAGATCCTCGAACGCGCCCAATCGCCCGAAACACCTCAGAGCCAAAACGTGCTCTACTCGGCGAACGCGTTTACCGAAACCGCCATGCAGGTCGACCTTCGAAATCGATCCCGGCCGCCGTCGACCGGTCGTATCGAGGCCAACGAGGTCAAATTGCCGATGCCCGAGACCTGGCGGCGACACGACTCGTCAGCGCACTCGTCGATGAAACTCATCGGCGCAGGGCTTGGTCTCTACGGAGTGCGTTCGATCCCATTAGTCGGGCGCGAAGATGAACGCGACCGAGCCTGGGAGAGCCTTCGAGGCGTCCATCGCGACGGACATTCACGCGTGCTCGTGATGCATGGTGCAGCCGGAAACGGAAAGTCCCGTCTCGCCGAGTGGATTTGCGAGCGAGCGCACGAAACTGGAGTCGCTACGATCTTCAAGGCCCGACACAGCCGCACTCAGGGCCTCTCGGAAGCCATGCGGCGCATGATCGTCAACAGTCTGCGAGCGCATGGACTCGGACTCGAAGACCTCGAACTACGCATCCGGAAGAAATTCCTCGAGCGGGGCTCGGTCGACCTTCGCGACTGCCAGATTCTATCTCGGATCTGCGTACCTGAGCAGGACAACTCTGGCTTTTTGAGTCCCACCGAGCGCTTTCGTGCGATCCGCGCGTATCTCGAATTTGAGGCCAGCGAACGGCCCCTCATCGTGTGGTTCGACGATGCCCAGTGGGGAAGCGAAGCACTGGAATTCGTCTCGTATTGCACGCAGCTCGACCAGTCTCTGCCCGTGCTCTTCATGCTCACCGTGCGAGATGAAGCGCTCGAGCCAGAGATGCTCGAAAACCGACTCATCAAGAGACTTCTCGAAGATGAGATGAGTACCGATGTCGCGGTCGAGGCCCTGCCTCAAAACGCCCACGAGCGTCTGGTTCGCGAACTGCTGAGTCTCGAGGGAGAACTCGCCCACGAGGTTGCGGTGCGCACGGACGGCAGCCCGCTCTTCGCCGTGCAACTTGTCGGTGACTGGGTGCAGCGCGGCGTGCTCGAGGTCAAACCCGAGGGATTTTCGCTGCGCGAGGGTGAGACCGCACCGGTGCCTCGCACCATTCGGCAGGTCTGGCGCGAGAGAATCACCCGGGTCGTTCAAACGTACGAGGCTCCCGGCCCCGCGCGCATGGCGCTCGAGGCGGCTGCCGTGCTCGGCGACGAAATCGAAGTTCGAGAATGGCATGCTGTATGCCGAAAGCTCGGTGTACAAGAGGTTCCCGAAGACTTTGTCGAACGACTCATCGAAAGTCGCATGGCCCTTCGCAACGAGGTCGGATGGACCTTCAGCCACGGCATGCTACGCGAAACTCTGCAGCGCGAGATCCGCGATACCGGGCAGCACTCGCGCTACCAGCGGGCGTGCGTGGATGCGCTCAAGAATCTCTATCCACCGAGCCGGCGCGAGATTAGGGAACGTATCGCCATGCATCAGCTCGCCGCCGGTGATTACAGCCGGGCACTCGAGCCACTTCTCGACGCCGCGAGCTGGAGAAATCAGACCTGCGATTTCGACCAGGTCAGAAAGTTGCTCGACCAGCATCAGCAGACTCTCGAGCGACTCAAAATCCCCCAGAGTGATGAGCGATGGGGCCAGAACTGGCTCTTGCGCATCGCCTCGATGCTACGGCAGGGACTGATTGCCGAGGCCGGAGATTACGTCCAGAAGGGCAACGAACTCGCCGAAGAATACGAGTGGAATTGTCGACCGACCTTTGTGATGAGGCGGGCATCGCTGGCGCGAAAACGAGGCGACATCGACCATGCCGAGTATTACTACCGACTCGCCCACGACCTCTTTCGTTCAGTCGACCTTCATGGGGTCGGACGATGCCTCTACGGACTCGGCGAAATCTACATCTATCGGGGCGATTTCGACACGGCAGAGACCTTTTTGAACGATGCCCGGCAGTACATCCCACGCAGCACAGAGCCCTACGCTCTCTTGCTCACGGGCATCGCCACGATTCATACCAAGCGCGGCCAGAACGAGCTGGCTCGAGAGCAGCTTCACGAGGCCGTTCAGGTCTTCGAAAAACTCGGAAATCGCAACGGCATGGCCAGCGTGTTGAATTCGATCGGTGAACTCGAGCGAACCTCAGAAAATTGGGAAGAAGCCATCGCGGCCTACGAAAAGGCCCGCGAAATTTTGATCAGCATCGGTTCTCGATCAGTCGTCATTCCCCAGTTGAATATCGGGTTGATGAAAATTGCTCGAGAAGAGTGGCGCGAGGCTCGGCGGGTACTCGAAGAAGGTCTCCAGGAGCTTCTCGACAACAATGAGCGAGGCCCTCTCGGACTGCTCTACGTAAGCCTTCTTTCGTGCTCGGCTGCCACCCGAGATTGGGATGCCTGGGATTATTTCCTCAAATCTGCGCGTCGCGAGCTCGAAGAAAGTGAGGCTGCCGATCGAGATATCCTCGAGCATGCCGAACTCGCTGCAAAGGTAGCGATGCGGCAGGGGCAACCCCTGCGTGCGCAGCAGGCCACAGACCTCGCCGATCTACAGAGGCAGGCCCTCAAAGTTCATTGATTTCAGTCTTCGACGGGGAGCAGGCCGCCACCGGTCGATTTCTTCTGGTCGGTTCCGATCAACTCGACCTCATCCGACGATTTCTTCGAACTGGATTTGCGGCGTGGCTTCGTGGGCAGCGCCTGCACCTCTTGCTCGGCTTTGGGAGCTGGCTCCACGACTGGTTTGGGCGCCGGCGTGGGCGTTGTGTCTTTGACTCGCGCTCGACGGACCGGCTCTCTGGGGGTGGGAGGAGTCACCCGACTCGGTGCCGCCTTCTGCACGGGTGGAGTCGCCGGTCGCCCCAGAGCCTGGGCTTTTGCGACCGCCATGACCTCCGATCGAGTTTCGGCATTCTCACGAACGACGACGCCCGATTCCTGCGCCTGTGTCGTAGCATTCTGGCGAGCTTCTTCGAGCGGGTCGAGCTCGGCTTTGAGGGGTTCGGGTTCTGCCTCGATCGACTCTGGAATCGTGTCTTCGAGCGGTGGAACAGCCGCCACCGAATCAGCGGGTGTGTCCTCATCCGAGAGAATGACATTGAGCGAGACGCCGATCACGATGAGCGCCAGCAAGAGGATGATCCCGCTTACGAGCATGCGCCGGGTGCCGGTATCTGCGATGGGCTCCTCGTTAACCTCGGGAAGATCGATTCCTTCTTCGACCTCATCGAAATGAACATCGACTTCGTCAACTTCGATCTGCGGAGACGAAGCAGCCGAAAAACTTCCCGTGACCTCGGCGAGCCCGAGTCCCGAACCATCGTCGTTCACCAGACGCGAGTAGATCTGCGAGAGTCGCTCGAGCACTTCCTGCGCCGACGAAGGACGATCTGCCGGCTTCTTCTCGAGGCACTGGTGAATCAACGCCACGAAATCTGGATCGAGATCGGGCCTGGCTTCGATGAGGCTCGGCGGCTCTCGATGTACGTGCGCATACGCCATGTCGCCGGTCGAAAACGGAAGCTTCCCGGCCATCGTTTCGTAGAGTGAAATCCCGATCTGATAGAGATCAGTCTTTGCCGTCAAATGGATTCCCTGAACCTGCTCGGGCGCCATGTATGCGGGCGTTCCGCGCACGCGCGTACCACGGATATAGAGTTCGTTGAGCGAGCGAGCGAGGCCAAAATCGATCAACTTCAGCGTACCGTCCTGCTGCACGATGATATTCGACGGCTTGAGATCCCGATGGATCAAATCGTGCTCATGCAGATAGGCGACACAGCGTGTGAGCTGAATCGCAAAGCGCAGAGCCTCGACTTCGTTGAGACCGCCTTCTCGCTCGACGCAGTCCTCGAGATTTTCTCCGAGCACGTATTCGAAGACCATGAGCACGCGCCCGTCGATATTCAGAATATCGTGGATCGCAACGAGATTGGGGTGACTCAGGGTCGCTAAGTTACGTGCTTCGACCAGGAAGATCTGCTGGGCTTCTTCATTATCCTGCAACTCGTCGCTGAGCATTTTGATAGCGACCGGACGATTCAGAAGCCGGTCGACTGCTTTGACGACGATCCCCATGCCTCCCCGACCCAGGACGGTCTCGAAGACATATCGATCGCCGACGAGGCTCGCCAGATTGATCTGAAGGGTATCGAGCGTCGACATATCAGCGCCGCTCGCGCGGCCAATATCGACGATGAAGAGAGACGAGTCTCCTTTGCGCTCGACTTCGCGCGGCTCCCACGAGCCATCGATCATGACTTCGAAGGTATGGGTCCC
>CAYFTY010000316.1:0-5649 GCA_964346045.1 uncultured Bradymonadales bacterium
CTGATCGAACGTTGCCTGAGGCTTGCGAGCGTGTGTGGCTGTGAATCGGCGTGGATCGTGGGCTCGACGGACCTTCAGTCATACCTCGACCAGACAGAGGCCGACCTCGACGAGGCGCATATGGTCCTCGTCGAAGCCGAGGACAAGGATCGCTTGCACCGCATCGTGAGCGCAGCACGCGCAGCCGATTGCCATGACGAAGTCCTCGTCCTATCGAGCGCAACCGTCTACGACCGCGGCATGGTCAGAGATTTCGTCGGCGCAAGTTCCGGCGCTGCGCATCCGCGTGCCGTGGACGGCGGCACAGAGGTACGCGATCTTCTCTGGCTTCCCGAAAGCATGTCACTCGCTGCCAGCGTCGACGATTTCATAGATGCCCGGCGTGCGTTCACGACCCTGCAGGTGGACGATGACGATCGCTGGCAGACTCGTCTCGAAACCACAGAAGAAGCGCACGCAGCGGCTGATCGACTCTGGAATAGCTGCCGAAAAGACGTCGATGGCATCGTTTCTCGCCATCTGAATCGGCATATCAGCCTGGCCATCAGCCGCCTTCTCGCTCCGACGAAGATCAAACCCAATCACATCAGCTACTTCACGTTCGCGCTCGGGATCCTCGCAGGCGTGCTCGCGGGTCTGGGCGGATGGTTTTATTTTGCGCTGGCTGGCTTTGTCTTCCAGGTCAACTCGGTCGTCGACGGCTGCGACGGAGAACTCGCCAGGGTCAAATACGAATTCTCGGTGATGGGAGAGTGGCTGGACACACTGAGTGACGATCTTTCAGACGTTTTTTTCTGGACCGGGCTGGGCATTGGCGCGTGGCGCACCTTTGAGGCGCCCTTCGATCTCGGCCCCGAACTCTGGCTCTGGCTCGCCGGGATCAGTGTCTTCGGAAAACTCGCTTCGATGGCGCTCTACTACCGTTGGCTGGTCGCACACGGCCGCGGAGACCTGCTCGCATTTCAGTGGAGCTTCGACGACGAAGAAGCGCAGTCTGCGCTGTCTCGCGCGCTCTCCAATCTCAAATACCTGACCAAAAAAGACTTCATCGTCTTTGCTGCAATGGTCATGGGTTTCGCCGGCGTCCTGCCCTATCTGCTAATAGCGGCGGCTCCAGGGAATCTGGTCGTGGCATTCAGCGTGCTCAGCCAGGAACTGGCGAACCGTGCAAAGTCTGATGCTTAGCTGTCACGAAACCGTGACTGTCATTCCGACGTACATTTCGGTAGAAAACGGCCGAGGCAGTACGACCGGGAGTATTTGTGAAAAATAGCACCGCTACCACATTCTTCGCACCCCTCATTTTTTTGGGACTACTCTTTGCCGGTTGCGGCGACGATGAGAGTGCTCCCAGGCCCGACAACAACGCCGACATGATGGTCGTCGACGATATGGACGACCAGCCCGATACGGATATGGGAGTTCCAGACATGGATGCCGTCCCCGATGGCGGCGACATGGATTCGGATATGGGCGAAGACCCCGACGAAGTGGTCTGTCCGACGCCGACGCCCGCGCCGACTTCGGGCGGTCTCTGCGATGCGAGCAGTGCCGATTCCGATCTCGTCATGATTCAGGCTGGAACCGTTCTCTTGCCGGATGCGGCATATCGCGACGCGTACGTGGTCGTTGACCGTGCAACCAACCAGGTCACCTGCGCCGGCTGCGATTGTGCTGAAGAAGGGGCCGGAGCCACTACGATCACATGCGCCGAAGGCGTCGTTTCACCGGCGCTGATCAATACTCACGAGCACATCACATTCAGCCTCAGCCAGCCGCAGCCTGTCGAAGACGAGCGTTTCGACCATCGTCATGATTGGCGCGAGGGCATCCGCGGCCATACCGAAATTCGCCGTTCGCCCGGTTCGAGCACCGCTCGCGAGTCGGTCCTCTACGTCGAAGTCCGCAATCTCTTTGCAGCCACGACCTCGATTACGGGAAGCGTCAGCAATGCAAATGCCCAGGGACTCCTCCGAAATCTCGATCGCTCGGATCTGCTCGAGGCAGGCGTCACCGGCGTCGACGTCGACTACCGAACCTTCCCGCTTGGCGATGCCGACGGCACGCTCCGCGCAGACGGGTGCACCGATTACGACATCGATTCGGAGAGCCGCCTTTCGGCGGGCATCTACATGCCGCATGTCGCCGAGGGCATCGATCCCGAGGCGCGAAATGAATTCCTCTGTCTCTCATCTTCTGCAAACGGCGGCGTCGATCTCATCGAAGACAATACGGCGATCGTGCATGGCGTCGGGCTGACCGCCCCGGATATCGCAGACTTTGCGGCCAACGGAGCCAAGCTGATCTGGTCTCCGCGTTCGAATATCAGCCTCTACGGCATGACGGCGCGTATCCCCCTCTTCAAGTACTACGGCATCCCGATCGCGCTGGGTACCGACTGGTCGCCGAGTGGCTCGGCCGAGATGCTGCGCGAACTCAAATGCGCCGATTTTCTAAATACGGAGTACTTCGACCGAACTCTCACCGAACGAGAGCTCTGGCTCTCAGCCACCTTGAATGCTGCAGTCTCGATGGGCGCCGAGAATCAACTCGGTTCACTCCGAGCCGGTATGGTCGCCGATATCGCGATTTTCGACGGACGCACAAACACCGACTACCGGGCCGTCATCGATGCCGTTCCGGGCGATGTGAACCTGGTGCTGCGTGGCGGTGAACCGCTCGTCGGTGACGCCAACCTGGTCGAAGCTCTCGTACCCTCGGATGAAGTCTCGCAATGCGAGGAGCTCGAAGTATGCGGAAACGCGCGCCGTGTGTGCGCCGAACGCGATGCTGGCTTGACACTCTCGGAGATTCGCAGCGCGGTCGCCCCGAACGCCTACGGGCCGATCGGCACCGATGGGCTTTTCGACGATGAATTCTGTGATGCGCCACCGCTCGAGCCGACGTGCCTTCCCCAGCGCCCCATGGAATTCGACTCGATCTCGGTGAGTGATGCCGATGGCGACGGTTTCGAAGATGCCGCGGACAATTGCCCGGCCATCTTCAACCCGGCACGCCCGATCGAAGAAGGAGCACAGGCCGATATCGACTCCGACTCGCTCGGCGGCGAATGCGATATCTGTCCGCTCAATCAGGGCGATATGTGCGAGATGTTCGACCCGGACGATCGCGACGGTGACGGTGTCGACAACGCCCTCGACAACTGCCCGAGCATCGTCAATCCCGGACAGCTCGACGCTGACGGGGACAATATCGGCGACGCCTGCGACAACTGCCCGAATTTCGACAATACAGTCAACGACTACTGCCCGGCGACGATCTATGAAGTCCGCGACGGCACATTCGAGCTCGGCGATCGAGTCTTGATCGAGGGCGCCGTGGTCAACGCTATCGGCGACGATGAGTTCTTCATGCAGGTCAATCCCGACGATCCCAACTACCCGGGTCTTGCCAACTCAGGACTGCAGGTCTACCTCGCCAACGGCCAGGTGAGCACCGTGCCAGCCGAGCGAGCGATCGTCGATGTCGTCGGCGTGGTCGGCGACTTCGGCGGCGCACTTCAGCTCGAGCGGGTTGAGAGCGTTCAGGCCACAGGCCAGCGCGACTCGCTGCCAAAATTCACCCCGGTCACCGCCGATGAGGTCGCGACCGGTGGGACGCGCGCCGACGAGTTGCAGGCGACCTTGATCCGCCTCGTCGACGTCGAAGTCACCAATCCCAACCCCGACGCACCCGATAATTATGGCGAGTTCGAGCTCGACGGCGCACTGCGTGTCGACGACCTTCTCTACGAAGTCGACCCTCCCCCCTCACTCAATGATCGCTTTACGGCCATCCAGGGAGTCTTGCACTTCAGTTTCTCGAATTCGAAGCTCTTGCCGCGCAAGGAAAGCGACATCTCGCTCGGCCCACCCGAGCTCGTAGGTTTCGAGCCCTCTCCTTCCTTCCTCGAGAATGGCACGGTCGGAACGCCGAGCCCGAACCTCGAGATCGTACTCACCAACGCGCCTGCCATGGACCTCGATGTCACATTGGATTACCCCGGCAACCTCACGGGGCCGGCCACGGTCACAGTGCCCGCCGGCGAGGTCCGGGCACCGATCACCGGGATCGACGCGGGAACGACGAACGGGCCCGAAACCCTGCGAGCGACGCTCGACGGTACGACCTTCGTCTCAACCACAATCACCATCTACGATGACACCACACCACGCACCGTAGAATCGCTCACACCGTCGTCGACCACATTGACGGTCAGCGATATGGCGACCTTCGAGGTCACGCTCAGCGTTCCGGCTCGAGCAGGCGATGAGACAGTTACCATCACCGCAGACCCGGGCCTGGCCATGGTTCCGATGACTCTCACCGTGCCTGAAGGTCAGCTCAGCGCCGCCTTCGACATCACGGCCGGCATGAATGCCGCAACTGGCGTCAACCTCAGTGCGTCTCTCGGAGGCACCACCGAGACCGCAACGATCGATATCATCACGGCGCCGCCCAACTGTCTGATCATCTCGGAGTACTTCGAAGGAAGCGGCTCGAATAACAAAGCGATCGAACTCTACAACTGTGCGAGCCAGGATCTCGAACTCTCGGACTTCGGCATCTGCCTCATCAGCAATGACAATACGCTCGATATGACAACCAATCGGGGTTGTACGTCGGTGCATGTCATGGCGGCAAAAACACTGTCCTTCCGAGACGTCCACACGGTCTGCAAAGCAAGCAGCGGCCCCCAGGGCGACCCCGTCGATGACATTCGGAATGGCTGTCAGGAAACAACGTCGACGATGAATTTCAATGGGGATGACCGCCTTGTGGTCTTCCTCGACGAAAATGGCGACGGCCAGTTCGACACCAACGACACGATCGTCGACGCACTCGGTCAGACCGACGTGCGACCCGCGCAAACGACCTGGCAGGACAAAGTGCTGCGCCGCTGCAATCTCACGCAATTCGACGGAGCTACATCGTACTCGACCTCGAGCTTCTTCGAGTCGTTTGGTGTCACCGAGACCGGCGATTATGGATCACCACCGGCGTCAGACGTGATGTGCCCCTGAGTTGAACAACGAAAAAGCGTGACGCACCAAAAATGGCAAGTGGAGGATCCACTTGCCATTTTTGGTGTAAACTCCAGTTGCCACCAGGACCTCAGCACTGTGGCAAGAGCGCCACACTAAAGAATTTGATAAACTTTTTTACCAACATAATTCATACACTTAAGGCAACCGGGGCATAAGGACCCCAGGGTTGGCATGAATGCCGCATATCCTCTCTTTCGAACTACGAACCTGAACCGCTGAACGCGGAGAGAAGATATGAAGATTAAAAAATACATTACGATTCTCGCAGTCCTGCTCACATCGAGCATCTTCGTCCAGAACGAAGCCAGCGCCGACTACCTGCCCGCGAACCAGAGCGCAGAGGAGCAGGTCGACTCGTTCGATATGGTCATAGCCTATCTCGAGACCGAGCAATTCGTGCCCAGCCGCCTCGAATTCCGCAAGCTCTCGCCAGATGCTGTCGCCGACCTCGCAAAAGTCGCGGAGAGCTCGCGCTACAAGTCGGCCATCCGCGCACGTGCAGTCCAGTCCCTCGCGCTCTACGTCGACGATGATCGAGCGGTCGAGGCGATCAACGACCTGATGGAACGCAGCCGCCCGGGCCAGAAGCTCTTCCCGGCAG
>CAYFTY010000317.1:0-5613 GCA_964346045.1 uncultured Bradymonadales bacterium
TTGACTGGGATCATGTCCTGGACGGGAATACCTTCGGTAATCGCGATGATGAGCTCGATACCGGCGTTGACCGCCTCGAGAATTGCATCGGCCGCAAATGCCGGGGGCACATAGATCACCGAAGCGTTGGCTTCGGTTTCGGCAACCGCTTCTTCGACGGTGTTGAACACCGGTCGGTCGAGCACGGTCTGCCCGCCCTTTCCGGGGGTCACACCGCCCACCAGGTTGGTGCCGTATTCGATCATCTGTCCACTGTGGAACTCGCCGGCCGAACCGGTGATGCCCTGACAGATGAGCCGCGTATTTTCGTCAACCAGAATACTCATGATTCGTTCCTTTTCGTGTCAGGGGGTTCAGCTTACTTCTTCGATGATCTTGCGGGCGCCCTCAGCCATCGAGTCGACGCTGAAAATCTTCATGCCGCTTTCGTCGAGGATGCGCTTGCCTTCGTCGACGTTGGTACCTTCGAGTCGAACGACGAGCGGGACTTCGAGACCGACCTCTTCGACGGCGCTCACGACACCCTCGGCGAGGAGGTCGCATTTCATGATTCCGCCGAAGATGTTGATGAAGATGCCCTGGACGCGCTCATCGCCCGTGATGATTTTGAAGGCGGCTGCAATGCTCTCTTTATCGGCTCCACCGCCGACATCGAGGAAGTTTGCGGGCTCGCCACCGTAGTGCTTGATAATGTCCATCGTCGCCATCGCCAGGCCGGCGCCGTTGACCATACAACCGATATTTCCGTCGAGATTGACGAAACTCAGACCAAAGCTCTTGGCCTCGACCTCGGCCGGGTCTTCTTCTTCTTCATCCCGCAATTCGGCGATATCTGGATGTCGGAAGAGAGCGTTGTCGTCGAAGTTGATCTTCGAGTCGAGCGCAATGACTTCGCCGTCTCCCGTAATCACCAGGGGATTGATCTCGACGAGCGAGCAATCCTTCTCGGTGAAGAGTTGGTACAGCGACTTCATGAACGAGACGGCCTTGAAGACCGACTTACCCGTCAGACCGAGTTTGAATGCCAGCTGGCGGCCCTGGTAGTCGGCAAACCCGACGGCAGGGTCGATGTAGGCGTAGTGGATTTTCTCAGGCGTCTCTTCGGCCACCTTTTCGATCTCGACACCACCCTCAGTCGACGCCATGAAGACGATGCTGCTGGTCGCCCGGTCGAGAATCACGCTCAGGTAGAGCTCACGATCGATGTCAGCGCCCGATTCGATGTAAAGTCGCCGCACGAGCTGTCCGTCTTCACCGGTCTGCGGGGTCACGAGCGTCTTTCCGAGGATGTCGTCTGCGTGCTCGCGAACCTCGTCGAGGCTCCTGGCCAACTTCACGCCGCCCGCTTTGCCGCGGCCGCCTGCGTGAATCTGTGCTTTGACAACCCACACATCTGCGCCAAGTTCCTTGGCTGCTTCGACGGCTTCGTCGACGCTGAATGCGGGAATTCCTGTGGGCACCTTCACGCCGTAATCGCGAAAGAGAGCCTTGCCCTGATACTCGTGAATATTCATGTGATTTTTCCTGCTCGGGTGGTCGCCGATTGGGGCGCCTACTGCGGCGCCAGACGAATTTCGTGGGGTTCTATACCCACCGACCGCTGGGACGTCAACGCAACCCCGCTCCGATCATGAGACGAATCGGGTCAACGAGTCAGAAGCGCGTATTCGCCTGTCTGCCAGAGCTTTTGGGCTACGAGCCACGAGAGGGCCCGCAGCGCTCGCATCGCGAGTTCGAATTGGTCCTCGAAGATGGAGAGGAGTGTCTCCATCTCAGAGCGTACGGCAACCACCTCGGTGCGGGCGGTCGCGGTGTAGCCCCTCGGCATCTGTGCAACGCCTTCCATGAACCCGATGCTCCAATCGTGTCCGATGCTGCCCGGCTGATCGCGCCCCTTTTGCTCGAGATCCACGATTCCGTACGCAATACGCAGGTAAAAGCCCGATGGGTCTCCCTCACGCCAGAGGGTCGTGTCCGGTGGATAGCGAACCTCTCGCTGATGACGCGTGACTTCGGCCACGGCTTCGAGGTTCACCCCTTCGAAGGGTCCGAAATTCCGCTGCCACTGGATGAGATCGACCAACGTAAATCGCTCCTCCGGATATGTTCCTGCCTCGACCTCGACCTCCCGATCTCGTGAGTAGGGCCAGCGACCTCGCTCTTCCCAGAGTCGCATCGCAGCGAGCCGCAACGAGTTGGCCAGGATATTGAAGTTCTCTTCCCAGATATGCATGATCGCCTCTTTCGAGAGAGCGAGCGCAAGCACATCGCTCGCTGCGCGGACCTCTCCGGGCATGCCTTCAAGGCCGCCGAGAATACCCACGAAAGCCAGAGGCGCCGGCGCCTCGATCGTGCCGATTTCTTCGCCATCGCGCTTGAGCTTCACTTTGCCGTCGACCAGCATGTAGGCCGTCTCGATCGGCGTGCCCGCCTCGAAGAGGACGTCACCTCGTCTGAAATGAACCTCTTTGTGGTGCTGCGCGATGAGCATCAGATCGCTGGTCGAGACACCCTCGAAAGCCGGCAAGGTTCTCAAGAAAAGTACCCGGTCACGCGGACTCACAAATCGCAAATTCTCGCGCATCTCAGGCTCCTGCCGGCAGGGCTGCCGGTCCTGTTTTCTCCATCAGCTTTTCGAGCACGCGGCGCAGTACGTCTCTCAAACTCCTGTCTGCTGATTCTTCGAGTGACTTGAGCTTGGTCGTGAACTCTTCGAGACCGAGCTCTCCCACGTGGTGAACCGCGAGAAGCCTCAACATTTCGCTATCTCCGTCGATCATCAGATGCAGGAGGTCGCGATAACTCAACCTCACCGGGTCATGGAAAGGCCCCGCGAGTTGCACCCGCTGTACATCCGCAGCGTCATCGACAAGCCCCATGATCGGTCCGTTCAACGGCATCGGCAGAAGATGCTCGAGGAGTTCACGGCTGCTTGCGCGACGCTGCGGCTTGCTGCTTTTGAGGCCGCGGATGATGCCCGCAAAATCCTCGCGCGGATAGAGGAGCCCGACCTGCCGGATCAGGATGTCGACGACATGCCTTTCTTTGTCGCGCAACAAGAGCTTCAAAATCTCGGCCGTCTCGGTCTCGTACTCGGGATGCTCCTCGTTTTCACGAATCATCGTAATGCGCCAGTCCATGAGCTGATACGCGTATTGAATGCAGTCCTCGATGCCGCGCCTGAGCACATCGCGATTCAATGCGAGTCGCGGCTTCTTGAGGCGCAACCGCTCGAGCTCGCGCACGGCACGATAGCGCAACATGCCGTCGGTTTCTTCGGGCAGGATTTGCACCAGTATTTCAGCGGCTTCCTCGGTGCCGAATGCTGCAATGGCTTTCGGGACCTGCCACCGGACTGTATTCGGCAGCGTTGGATCTCCGAGCGATTTCTCGAGTTCGGTGAGGGCTGTCTCTCCGAATTCGACGAGTGCATCGATGGCTTCTTCGCGAAGGATGCGGTCGGCCAGGAGGTCTCGAATCGGCACAATAAACGCATGACTCCTGATCCGCCTCATCGCATCGAGCGCTGCCCGACGAACATCCTCGCCCGTCGAATAGAGAAGCTGCACGAGTTCATCATCGCAATTTTCGGGCTGGGCGATACCGATGGCGCGGATCAGGGCCATACGCCCTTTTCGTGAAGTTCGTTTGAGCACTTCGTTGAATGCGTGCACGAATTCGTAGCGTTTCATCTGTCCCTGAAGTGAGAGAAAGAAACGCGCCGTCGTACGCACGACCGGGTCCTCGCTGTCTTTTCGCGCCTCGAGAAACGCGGGATCGTCTTGCGTGGTCGCGACGGCCGCGATGATGGCTGCCCGAATCTCCGAGCTTGCGCTCTTTTCGACGCGCTCGGCCACCGAGAGGTAGTCGTCTCGGCCCTCCTCCATGAAGATCTCGAGCACGCGAAAGACTACATTTTCAGACGGGTGGTAGAGGATCAGAGCAGGGATCACGCCCGCCTTGCCCTCTTCGGCGAGAATGTCCAGCGCCGCCATCACCCGCCCGTCGTCATCCGAACTCAACGCCCCGACCAGGGCCTCGAGGCTCGCCACGTCGAGATCGGGGTGCTCGATCGCAAGTTCGAGCTTGCGGTTGTTCAAGACATTCCGGAAGAGGTCGAGATACGGCCCCTTGATCGACCGCGCGACGAAAATCCATCCGAACGAGAGCGCCACGATCGCGACGACGAAATACACATAGTCGAGGTCGAGAGCGAGCCCTCCCAGAATCGCCAGCGAGCCGAGTGCCTGACCGCCCCGCTGACCCACGACATCGATGAACCCTTTGACCTTGAGCCTCAGCTTATTGCGCATCGGCACGTAGAGCAGCTCGATTGCCGTGCGGTGAAGTGAGTAGCGCAATGCGCCGTCTCCGCCCTTCATCCCGAGCGCCGACGGCAAGCCGGCCCCAAACGCTGCCAGCGCCCCCGAGACCGCAAGCACCGACGGCAAGATCGTCAATGCACCGCTCACGCTGAGTCGCCGGATCACAGGCCGCACCACGAAGAGCTGAACGATCAGCGAAAGACCGTTCAGCGCCAGATAGGTCCACGCAAAGAACGAGGCCAGATTTTCGGCGGCGAAATGTTCGGCGGCGGCAGCCTTGAAGACGATGTCCACAAACGTCACCGTCACCGTGCTGATGACGACGAGCGCAGCGATTCGAAAGACATAGGGATTCTCCCGAATCAGCCGCAGGCTTTCGAGAATGTCGATTTTCTCATCCGATTTTTCGGTCTTTTCGATCTCTTCGGGTCCATTACGACTCAGCAAATACGGGCCGAGGGTGGCTGCGAGGAGCGTGAACACCGTGATCAGCAAGAGATGTCTGGGCTGGACGTACATCGATGCGATGGCTGCGATTCCGCTGCCCACGATGGCTCCAAGACCACTCCCCGCCCCGATCACCGCAAAAATCCGCTTGGCGTCGGAGACGGTCACGAGGTTGCTAAGGAGCGACCAAAAATGCACCAGGATGATCGAAGCCATCATGCCCGACCAGATATAGAGCGCGTAAAGCCCGGCGTTTCCCATCTCGCCGAGGCTCAACCAAAACGCGCCCGTGACGATCGCCGAAAAGACGAGCCACCCTGCGACGATTCCGTGCAGGCGCTCCTGAGGTACGCTGTTCTCGAGTTTTTGAACGATGACTGCGGCAGCAGCGATGCCCAGGTAGACCCAGGGGAGGTTCGCTGCCGGAATGCTCGAGAGGAAGAGTGCGTCGCGAGCCGTCTCCATGACCGCGTGACCGACCATGAGCAGCGCGAGCGTTCCGAAGGCCACAAAGACCGTCGGTCTCTCCTCAGGCCGGATCGATGTATTCAGATTGAACATCCATGACTCCCGCAGAGGTAGATGAATGTTCGGGTCGGGTGATTCACGAACTTACTCAACAGGGTAACGGTCGATGCCTGCTACTCGAAGCTTATCGTCCACCACATGGAAGTGGAATTTCGTCGCTGCGGCCGGTCGTGGTTGATTCGTGCGCCTGACGCGAATCTCGAGCACGACGTAATCCGAGAACTCTCGCCCTTCGGCGGCGAGATCGTAGCACACCCCCGTCTCGTCGTCGCGCGTCGGGGCCGACCACGCCTGATCACCTTGCATTCGCACT
>CAYFTY010000318.1:0-5579 GCA_964346045.1 uncultured Bradymonadales bacterium
ATGAGGAATCACGATGCTTCCTCCGACCACCAGAGCCACGTTCATGGCATCGTGTAGCTCCTCATCGCTACATCCGAGTTCCACACATTTGTCGAGATGATAATCGATGCAGTCGTTGCACCGCAGCGCCATGGAAGCGACCAGCCCCATCATTTCTTTGGTTCTCGAATCGAGCGCACCGCCGCGATAAGCGTTGGTATCGAGGTTGAAAAACCTCTTGATACCCCGGTGTTCAGACTCCAGGACCCGGGTATTCTGAGCCTTGCGCTTCTTTCGAAATTCGCTGATATCGGACATGTTTCACTCCAGCATTAAAATCAGGTGTTCGCGTCACAAAAAGACGGCGAGCCGTCTAAGACTCGCCGTCGAGCATCGAAAGCAGGCTGAGGTCACTGCACCTGAATGACCAGGTCGTAATTCGAAGGCACGGGGATAAAGGCCGACGAGTCATAGTTATCCGCAATCACGAAAACCCGCTCGTCGGAAGTGGCGGTGTAGGTCGCCGTCTCACCGGTGCCAGAGATATCGCTCCCCCCCAGACAATTGCTCTCGATGTTGCCCGAGCACGAAGACACGATGTAAAGCGAAGTATCCTGCGAAGAATCGGCCGCGGTCAGGGTTGCCGTCAAAGTCTGATTCGCCATCAAATCGACGACATAAGCCCGATCGGGTCCAACCGCATCGAATCCGGTGCAGGCTCCTCCGAAGATCGGGCTGTAGTCGTTCGCAACATTCGCGAAGTTACCACTGAACGTACCCGTGGCATTCGCATCGATCGCCTCGAAACAGATGTCTCCGTCGCCGCCGCTGCAGATCGAATCCCCGATCGTACAACTGTTGGCGCAGGTGTAGGTGTCGTCATAGGAGATCCCGGCGCTATCACAAATATCGAGCGTCGTTCCATCGCCACATACCGAAGAATCAGCCTCACAGACGGGTGGACCGTAGTCGATATTTAGATCGAAGACCCCGGTCTCCTGCGGATCGAATTGGTCCACGATGATGTAGTGAGGGACCGCTGCCTGAGCCGTGAAGATGATGCCTTCAGTGCCACCGACTGTATTATCGGCTCCCGCCTGACACGTGCTCTGTACCATCGAGCAATCAGTAACCGCGTAAATCACCGCATCGAACGCGGCGGAGACAGAGGCGCGAACTACATCTCCGAGTTGTGGCGTGAACACATATGCGGCATCGTTACCGACTGCGTCGTATCCCGTACAGCCTGTTGCGGTCGGGTCGTAGTCATTGGTGTATTCTTCGATCGGTGCTGCGAAATCTCCTCCGCCGTTGGCATCGATAGCGCCTGCGCACATGTCATTGGGAGGCGCATTGCAGGCTCCTGCCGTGCACCCGAAGAAGCATTCTTGGTCTTTGAATACGCCGTAGTCAGCACAGGTCTGAAGCGTATCGGCATCTGCGCAGAGCGTGGTGCCAGGCGTACATTCGGCCTGCTGCGTTTCGATATCGAGAATGAAGGTCCCATCGTCGAATGACGAAGACGCATCGACGATCACATTGACCGTCTCGCCGGCCTGGCTGAGATATCCGGTGGATACCCGATTCTCACGGGCATCTGCGATCGCACCACCGAGGCATGACATCGAAACGTCGGTGCAATCAGAGGTGAAGTACACGGCCGGTCGATCGAAGGGGTCGTTTGCCTGCACATCGACGAGCACGGCCTCGTTCGGCCCGAGGGTCACTTCGTAGACAGAATCGCGTCCGGGAGCGGCCTCGCCCAGACAACCCATCGAACCAGGATCGTAGTCGTCGCTGAAACGCGCGAAATTATCGAAGATCGAGATCGCGCCGGTCACCGTTTGAGCTGCTGCGCAGGTGTCGTTGATGGGCGAAGGCGCAAGGCAGAATTGCCCCGAACATCCCGACGGACACGTCACCGTCCCCTGCACCGTTGAGCCGTCATCGGAGCATCTGGTCAGTGTTCCTGTCTGTTCGTCACAGGTTGCTCCACCCGGCTGACATACATCGCCAAAGGTGATCGAGACATCGAGCGTAAACGGCTGGCTTTCTACGGTGTCCGTCGAATCGACGACCAGGAAGTAACGACCTGTCGATTCGGCAAAGAAATCGAGCGATTTTGATTGAGGCTCAGCCCATCGGCAGCTCGCATTCACGTCCGCGCAGCTATCCAATACATACATGCCAGCGTTGGAAGACGGAGTCGTCAGTTCGGCTTCGAGCGTCTGACCCGCGGCCAGATCGATAGCAAAAACTGCATCCGGGCCATCCTGCTCGATCACATCGCTGTAAATGCAGGTGCCCGCGCCGGGGTCGAGCTCTGCGGAGTAGTCCGAGAAATTGCCCGAGAAGCTCGAGCCGTCAGTGAGCACGATCGGATCGATGCACACGTCGGCGGTGGGACTTCCACACGTACCCGCAGCGCAACCTGCCGTACAGGCATAGGTCTGGGTAAAGCCGAATTCGTCACAATACGAAAGATTGTCGATATCCTGACATCCAATCACGCCGCCCGGATTGAAGCAATCTGGGGTTTCGACCGTCACATCGAGCGTGTAGGTACCGCTCGCGACCGACGAGAATCCGTCGACGATGATGTTGACCGGGTTGGTATCTCGAAGCACGAACTTGATGGTTTCCGTCGCGCTGCTTCCTATCCCGTCGCTGCCAGCAACACAGGTTCCGACGATGTCCGCGCAATCGGTGACTGCGTAGAGACTCGAGTCAAAGGTCGAAGTCAGGGTTGCAGTCACAACATCACCAGCGGTCCCCGTCACCTCATAGACTGCGTCACCTCCCGATGCCGAAAATCCGGTGCATCCCGAGGTCGTTGGATTGTAGTCGTCGGCGAACTCGTCGAGGTTCCCTGTGAATGTACCGCCGGTCCCAACGTCGATTGCTCCCGCGCCACAGACATCGTGGGGCGGCGGATTGCAGGCACCCGCCATCGAGTCGCAGCCGTAGTTGCATGACGTCGGCGAGTTACTGAGCCCCGCAGGCGAACAGACCTCGAGCGTGCTACCCATGCAGATGGCGCTGCCCGGCGTGCAGATCACAGGGCCCGTCTGAATTTCGACGTCCGCAATGTCGTAGGAGAACGAGTCTGATGAATCGACGACCACGTAGAGTGTTTCGGCCTGTACCGAGCTGTTGGTGTAGGCGAGGGATTCGGTTCCGCCCGCGTCGTTGACGCCCCCAAAACACGAATTCGCCACGTCTGCGCAATCGCGCAGGATGTAGATCGAAAGGTCATCAAAGCCCTGCGTCGAAGTCGAGACCTCGAGCGCATGGGCGTCGGGGAGGTCGACGCGGAAGGTCGCATCAGGGCCTGCCGTGGCGCTCAATCCCGAGCCAGCGGGAACACAGGTCGACCCCGGGCTGTAGTCGTTCTGGAAGAGGTTCAGATCAACCGAGCCCGTGAATCCCGAACTCGCGTCGAATGCGTCGTCACAGACATCTCCTTCCTGGCGCGTGCAGCGGCCAATCATAGGATCGCATCCCGCTTCGCAGGTGACCTCCTCGAACATCGTGCCCAACGAATTGCAGACTCGCGCCGTCGACATGTCGATGCATGAATCGTCCTGCGAAGAGCAGATCGGAGTCACGGCCTCATAGGTCAACGTGTAGGGGCCACCCGAGTTGGCTCCAGCTCCCTGGACGACCACGAAATAAGTGCCGGCTTCGAGACGTCCCTGAATGCTCTCGCCTGACGCCGCGCCGTTGTCGTTGATGCACACCACCTCGCTGGAATCGATCTCGCAATCACGACGCAGGCTGAGCACCATGTCGGCGTCAGAATCTGGCGTGAGCTCGAGGGTGACAACCTGCGCCTCGTCGAGGGTAAAGCGCCAGATATCTTCGCCAGCGTCGGCATCGAGAGCGCAAGAGGGCGCGAGCGCCGCACTGTCTCCCGAAAGAGCGTTCCCCGTGTTGGTCGACGAAAGCTCGGGTGCTGCAGCGCATGCATCGACCACGGTCTGGTCCACGAGGTCGACGAATACACCATAACGTACGCCGGCGGTCGAGAGTCCCGATGCGCCGCTGATTTCGACAAAGAAGGTCTCCTGATCGAGCACACCGACTTGAAACGAGACTCGGCCGCTTCCATCGGTCGTCGTTCCTGCAGCAACTTCAGCACCTGTCGAATCGAGCAATCGGATATCCAGTTCTCCGAGACCGATGTCTTCGGTCAAGAATTGCACGTCCGCGAAGAGGGTTCCTGTAAAGAGAGGGTTCTGGGTCACATCGTAGGAAAAGACATCCACGTCACCCGTGCAGAGAGTCGCTTCGATGCGCGCGTCCGTAAGACGCTCGGCAAAGATATCGACCGCACCGGCTACGTCTTCATTCGGCTCCCACTGGTCGAGCGCACATGCCCCTGGCTCACCGCATGACGCATCACGACATGCACGGGCATCGAGACAATCATTCGAGGTTCGGCAACCCGCCGGGTTTTCACCGCACGCTGCACTCAACGAAGGCTCGTCATACTCACAGACCTGGTTTCCGAGGCATCCACCACATGCGTCGTCCTCGGCCTGACACGACCCGGCGAGGCACCAGAAACCATCGGTGCATTCGCTCAACTCGCTGCATGATTCCGCGTTGATGCAGGCACCGTCGACCGGGTCACAGATACCGCGCTCACAGGAGACCATATCTGCATCACAACGATTTTCGATGCAGGTTCCGCCGTTGCAGAGGAAGCCTTCGACGCACTCCATGTCGCTCGAGCACGACTCGGCATTGCCACATCCCTGAATGTCGAAATCGCAGACGCCGCGGTCGCATACAAACTCACTGCAGAAGGTCGGCTCGTCGACGCACTCCTGGCCGAAGCAGGCGAACCCATCGAGGCAATCCTCTTGCTGGGTCTCGGCATCGCAGAATTGTGCGTTGACACATTCACCCGTCGCGACGTCGCAAACACCGCGATCGCAGGTGACGTTATCGCAGGGCGCAGCTTCGATGCAGACACCCCCATCGCAGGTGAATCCGTCGAGGCAATTCACCTCTTTGGTGCACTGCTCGGGATTGACGCAGGTTCCTGTGGCCGCATCGCAAACGCCGAGACTACAGATGACGTCGGCGCAGAAATTTTGAGCAGGATCTATGTCATCTTTGCCGGTGTCCTCACCGCAGGCGGTAAGGAAGAGAAAAAGGGCTGAGCATAAGACAGACGCAAAGGTCTTCAGGTGAATCCGATACGGCATGAAAACTCCAACAATGTCGCAGGCAAACACGGCCCACTCATGAATCCAGACAATTCTTCGTCTAATGAAGGCGCGCAATATGGCGAAATCGTGACGGCTTTTCAAGCGCAGCGGGCTGCAGAGCCGGCTCGTGCGCAGAGCATCGAAATTCTTGCGGCTTCGAAATTCGCCTTTAGTGTCGAGTCAGCACGCAACGTCATGGAGGACGCGATGCTTAGTATTCCGAACCTAGAAGAAGCCGACCGCCGCGAGCGGAGAAGCGACCAGCCGGCTCGCGCCACCCGCTTTCAACTCGAACAAGTCGTGGATGATTTCGAGATCGAGACCTGTTTCGTCGTCGACGAAGCTGGCCAGGTGGCTCATAGCTCTGAGAAACCCTGCCCG
>CAYFTY010000319.1:0-5566 GCA_964346045.1 uncultured Bradymonadales bacterium
CCCGAGGATATCCGCGTCGCCCAGGCTCGGCTCGAAGCGGCAGAGGCCAATGTCGAACAGAGCAAAGCAACACTCGGAAAGACCACGATCAGCGCGCCATTTGACGGCCTCGTGCTTTCGGTCGACGCCTCTGTCGGCGAAAACGTTCGCCCCGGCACGCAGCTTTTGACCCTCGTGCGCATCGACGACCTCGAATTCTACGCTGAGGTCGACGAATCGTACTTCGGAAGACTCCGGATCGGTCAAAAGGCGACCGTGGTATTTAGCTCGATGCCCGACAAGAGCTATCAAGCCGCGATCACGCAGGTAGGACCCGATGTAGATCCAGAACGAGGCGTCGTCGCCGTGCACCTCGCCCCTGAAGACCTGCCCGAAAACGTCGTCCCCGGACTCTCGGCCGACGTCGCGATCGAGCTCGCACGGCTCAAAGACGCTCGAGCCGTCCCGATCTCGGCACTCGGACGTGACGAAGGCACCTATGTCATGGCGGTTCGCGATGGTCAGGCCAGACGCGTTCCGGTGGATGTAGAAGCCGAGGGCGAGGAGTGGATCGCGATCACCGGCGCCAACGAGGTCGACGAGGTGATCACCGACATCTCTCTCGTCGAGGAGGGAGACGATGTGAAGGCGGAGGCACGTGAATGATTTTCGATCGTCTCTCGTGGAGCGTCGCAATCACCAACCTGCGAGGCTCGGGACGACTCACGGCGCTGACGATCGTTGTCGTGTCGGTGAGCGTGGTGCTGGTGATCTTCCTCTCCTCGCTCATCGAAGGTCTGCGCCTCAAACTCGTCGCCGAGACAACCGGCGCTATCCCTCACATCATCGTCGAGCCGCTCGAAAAACGTCCACTCGCGGCGGCCCGCTTCAGCACCGATGAGACCCGCACCCTCGGTAAGAGGGCTACGTGGACCCGGCAAAAAGAAAAGATCGAAGACTGGCGTCGATGGTCGAATTTCATCGCAGACTTCGACGAATCGATCGAAGCGGTTGCCCCAACCATCAATGGCCGCGGCTTTGCCGCGGTCGGAGAAGAGCGAGCCGCGATTCGCATCTACGGCGTCGAACCCGAGAGTTTCGACCGCATCGTCTCGATTCGCGAGAATCTGGTACGCGGGCGATTTATGCGTCTTGCCCCCGGCGAGATCACGATCGGAAACGGATTGGCCGACCAGCTCGGTGTCGATCTGAACGACAGTGTGCGGGTGACGACCTCGACCGGCGAAGCGACCGACAAACGCGTCGCGGGCATCTTCTCGACCGGCTTCGGCGCCCTCGACGATGGCGCTCTCTTCATGCCGATGGGCGATGCGCAGGCCCTCTTCGCGCTGGGCTCGGCCGTGAATAATATCGGGTTGCGAGTCAGCGACGTATTCGAAGCCGAAACCATCGCCGACGGACTCTCGAGACAGGTTCCCTACGAAGTACGTCCCTGGACCGAAGACAATCAACGGTTGCTCGGCGCGCTCGAGGCTCAAAAGCGCTCGAGCGACATGATCACATTTTTCACGGCACTCGCGGCGGCTTTCGCCATCGCGAGCATATTGATCGTGCTGGTCACCAATAAACTCAACGAAATCGGCATCCTCAAGGCCATGGGCGCCACGCGGGGACAGATTCGTTCAATCTTCGCACTCCAGGGTACATTTCTGGCCCTCTTCGGTGGCATCGTGGGATCGGCTCTCGGAGTCCTGCTCGTTCGCGGGCTCAGCTCGATTGAAGTCGAGAAAGCCGGCACAGGCCGGGTCGAGGCGATCTTTCCTTTTGCTCTCACGACCGAGTTGATCGTCGCGACCGTGGTGACCGCCACCTTCCTCGGATTTCTCGCGTCGCTACTTCCGGCAAAACAGGCATCACGGGTCGACCCCATCGAGGTGATCCGTGGCGGATGATGTACCGTTGGTGCGCCTCAGAGGAGTCGACAAGACCTACGGCGGAGAGGTCCCCACCGAGGTCTTACACGACATCGATCTCGATATCTTCCCGGGTGATTTCATCGTGATTCTCGGCAAGAGCGGGTCGGGCAAGACCACATTGCTCAACCTCATTGGTCTACTCGATGCGGTGACCGACGGTGAGGTCGAAATCGAGGGACGTGCAATCCAGACCTTCGACGAAGACGAGCGCGCGCGCCTCAGACGTGAGTTCTTTGGGTTCATCTTCCAATTCCACTATTTGCTGCCAGATTTTGACGTCGTATCCAATGCGCTGATGCCCTGTCGCATTCGCGGTCGCACGTTCGAAGAAGAGGCCAGACCACGAGTGCTCGAGATGCTCGAGGAGGTCGGCCTGGGAGACAAACTCCAGAACCGCCCGTCGCAGCTCTCGGGGGGGCAAAATCAGCGGGTTGCAGTGGTTCGAGCGTTTGCCAACTCACCGACGATCGTGCTCGCCGATGAGCCGACAGGCAGCCTCGATTCGAAGACCACTCAACAGGTCCTCGAGTTGATGCGCCGCATTCAGCGTGAAACCGGCACGGCATTCATCATGGTCACCCATGACGAAGCTCTGACTCGTGTTGCAAATCGCGTCATCGAACTTCAGGACGGCCGCATCATCGACGATCGAAATCCTCAAACCAGCGCCGAGAGCTGCTGAGCGGCGATATCGCGACGGCCAATCGGCTGCAAGACCATCGTTCACACGTCGACACCCTACGGCCCCCTGGACCGACTCAATACGCCAGGTTTGGATAGGGGTCGTACTCGGGGAGTTTGACCTGAATAAAGCCGTGTTTGGTATCTGCGTGACAGACCGTGCAGCCGTTCATCACTTTGCGGTAGGTGGCTTCAAAGGCCTTCTTGTCGCCTGATTCGGCGTGCTTCTCGAGGTCCTCGAAGTGCGATTCGACGTCGGTCTCGAGTCGTCTGGCGACGTCGACTTCATTCTCCATCGGCTTTGCCTCGGCGATCTCTTCGATCACCTCTTCGAGCTCGTGCGTCTGGTACTTCACCATCAGCGCGTTACCTTTCTGTCCGGCAAACCACATCGACGAGAAGCGTCGAGAAATCTCGTACATGTGCGCGCCCAGATGGAAATGATCTTCATCGTGCTCATGCGCGTGGTCGGCGGGCTCCTCACCATCCTCTTTCGATGCCTCGTCTCCCTGCTCGAGCGCCTCGTCGGTGGCGACCGCTCTGGCCTTTTCGTTCGAGTCGCAGCCCGTGGTCATGAGAATCACAAAGAAAATCAGGGAGAGATGGCGAAATGACATGGTCGGCTCGTGCGAAAGGCGCGTACAAAGAACGAAAATGATTCGCATTTTCAAAAAGCGCCGTCAGGACCCCAAACATAAAGCAAAGTCGCCTCAGGAATCAACCGTCTCGATGGCCATGTCGAGCGCCTCGTAGAACTCTTCTTTCGACGGCCCGGCCAACCACGTGTCCGTGGGCTGAATGTGGCAGATCGGGCCGCGTTTGCATCCATCCATGCATTTCGTCTTCACCACGAGCGACCGCTTTTTGAAATCTTTTTCTCGGAGATACTTCCTGGCGCGCTTGCGGAGCTTTTTCGAGCCGCCCTTTTTGCAATCGCTTCCCTGACAGACAAAAACCAAAAGCTCAGAACGCGTAAGCTTTTTTGGCAACTTATTCATCGTAAAGCTCGTCGATAGAGGGACTGGACTGGACCGGTTAAACCTGCGAGCTCCAGGCAAGATTCCCGTCGTATCGGTCATTCTTCGGTAGCCACTGCGGCAGGCTGGTCTGGAGCGGGAGTCGACGCACAGCTGACAATCAGAAGCGAGAACAAGAGATAGAGCAGAGATTTCATAAAAGCCTCGATGAAGACATCTGCGCCCGCTCTCGCAGCAAACTCAGCAATGCATCACCGCGAATATGCTCGTCGCAACCCAGCAAATGATGGCAGGCATCCAATATGTCGACCTTTCCGCGAGCCGACGCGACCTCATTAGCATACTGGATCTGACGGCTGGCGCTGAACCACGCATGGAAATGACGGGCAAATCGTCCTTCGTCAGGCGCGTTTTCGCGCATCGAGTCTATGATCCTGCGGCCGCGGCACCGCCTCTCGATAAAATCGACGAGCTCGGGCGCGAGTTGGTCGAGCGCATCATTGGAGAGGAACAAGGCGTCGACTGAGCTCAAGAAGAGAGCGAGGTCGTCGAACGCCGAAATCGGCGGCACATGTCGATACTTTTCGGCACGTCCCTCCAGAATGCTGGCGAGCGCGCGCCCGGTGCCGTGGGGTACACGAGTCGACGGTCGTGCCGAAGGCCTGACGACCGCATCTGCGATCGTCTTCACAGCGCCCGGTCCACCGTGCTTGACGACTTTTTCGAGGAAGTAAAAGTCCTGAGCAGCCTCGAGTTGCACCATCCCATCCACCGCGGCATAGCCACGGGCAGAAGCCACCATGCACGAGCCCATATTTTGAAAGGCATAGGGCGAGCCCGCCCACAGCAGTCCTTCTTCCCAGTACCGCATCCAGATTTCGTACTCGATGATCGCCCGGTCCACGGCCGGGTCAGCAGCCGGCTGGTGTTCGAAGTGACAGACCCCGGCAAGGGCGTCGGGGTGGGTTTCAAAAAATGCCTCGAGGGCGTCGAGGTAACCTTCATCGACCGGTGCGTCGGCATCGAGACAGGCGATGATACCTCCCTCGGCACCCGATGCATGAAGTCGCGCGAGCGCAGTATCCATGCCCACACGCCGCGCACGCCCTACCCCACCTTCACGGATTTCGTGTCCCTCCGAAAAGCGGTCGACGACGACGATCTGATCCTGGCGCCGCAACCAATGAGCGGTCTCGTGATTGTCCGCAATCACGGACTCAGGCGCACCGGGCCCGTGATTGACGACGACGATCACCTCGGCCCATGGCGGCAGCGGCCCCAGCGAATCGAGAACACCTGGCAGGTTTTGCCGCTCGGCCTTGGCGGGAATCACCACCGAGACGCGCAAACCGTCGCGCCGACCCACGCTCGATGGGTCGACCACGGATTTCTCGTGCAGATAGCGCTCGAACATATCTCGCTCGTACGCGCGGCCCGATCGAGCGTCAAGCGAGGAGCAAGCCGCATAAGGGACGCATCGGCGATTTCACGCAGATTTCACACGCGATTGAAGCCGAAAACACCCCGCGCTGAGAGTCTTGGTTCGTCCACAAAGCAAACGAGGAGATGCAGATGCTTTCCAACTCGAACCTCTACCGTTCCATTCTCTACATCACCTGCGGCGTCTTTGCGCTCGTCGGCTCGCTGGTATTCTTCAGCCAGTTATTCGGTGGGCGCTCGAGCGCGCCCCCATCGACCGCCACGGCGCTGGCCGCCCTCGAACATGATGGAGTCACGACGACTGCAAAGCCCCTCTTCGAGGTTCCGCGCACTGGAAACGAAGCGATCAGTATCGCATCGCGAACATCCCATACGGCACTCGAGCGCAATCGAGAGTCTGCCATGGCCCTGGCGATCGGTGTCGAGGCCTGGGAGCGCGGCGAAATTCAGCAACGCGCACCGGTCGAACTGGCTCTGGTCTTTGACGTGTCGGGCTCGATGCATGGCCGGCCTCTCGAAGACGTCAAAACGGCAGCCACCAGTCTCGTCGAC
>CAYFTY010000320.1:0-5559 GCA_964346045.1 uncultured Bradymonadales bacterium
CAGCACGCTCGTGCCGCCGGCATCGGCGATCTCTTCCATGGGAACCATCACCTGCAGAGTTTCATCAGCGACGACTTCCACATCGCCATTCCACGTCGCGTCGCTCGACGTCACGCTCACCGAGTATGTTCCGGGAGAAAGCTCGAGGGCTTCGTCGAGAGGCAGCCGCGTGTTGACCACATCGCCCACGCGCAGGGCACCCGGAGCATTCGAAATCAACATCAACCGACCGATCGATTTGAATACAAGGTCGAGATTCAGTTTTTGAGATGCTTCTACTCGCACCGTCTGCGCGGCCTCACGTCCTCGCTCGTCGCGGGCCAAAACCGTGTGCTCGCCCGCATCGACCTGGATCTCGCAGGGGCTGGTACACCGCGCTGATTCGTCTCCATCGACAAAGATCTGTGCCGTCTCGACTGGTGCCGTCGTCACCTTGACCGTGGCCATCGAGGCTGCGATCTGCTGCTGAATTTCGATGATGACATTGACGACATCTTCGGAGTTGGGCGCATCGGGCATCTCCGAAAGATAGAGTTGAAAGTACTCCTCGGCGGCAACCAGGTCCCCTGCATTCCGATAGGCCTGTCCGATGTTGAAATAGAGTTCCGAGCGCCCCGAATACTCATGGGCTTCAATGAAGAGCTCGGCCGCTTTCTCGTATTCCTCGTTCGCATAGAAATCACGCCCCTCGCGAAATGCCTCCTTGGCCTTTTCGACGTCTCTCTCTTGCGCGATGGCGTCGGGTACGTGGGTGACGACGACGCTCGCGCAGGCGAGGCCTGCGAGAAGCAGCGTCAAAACCAGGCTCAGAATGCGTTTCATGGGCATTTTCAGAGACCAAACGGGTTGATGATTTCTTCGTCGTCTTTGTCTTTCGGCTTCTTCTCGGCGGGCTCATCGTCACCGAGTAGGTCGATCTCGAACGTACGTTCGTTCTCTGGCTTTTTGCGCGTCTTCTTTCGCGGCGTCCTCTTTTTCGCAGGCCTCTTGCGCGTCTTTTTCTCTACCTTTTCGAGCTTCACCGTGCGCTCGGCGCTCTCTTCCGGCACGAGCTCGAAGGTCTGGGTCGCGTAGCCATCCGCACTCACCTCGATCGCGAGAGGTTCCTCCGAGCGCGGTACATTCAGTATGGCCGGAGTGACGCCGAAATCCTGTCCATCGACTTTGACACTTGCTCCCTCGGGCTCAGAAGCGATCGTGAGGTCGACCGTTGCATCGATCGGTGCCTCTTCGACCAGATCAGGCTCATCGAGCGCAGCGAGCCCGACATCCGGTTCCGCGGCGACCACCGGTTCCGCGGCGACCACCGGTTCTTCGGCGCGGGGCGGCGGTTCATCCAGCACCCTCGTTTTGGGTTGCTCGGTCAGCTCCACTTGAGAAGCTTGCGCCTCAGGCTCTTGCATCGCCTTGTAGGCAACCATCAGCCCGAGAAATAGGATCATGAGCAGGATACCCAGCACCGGCACGATCGGAATTTTCGTCTTCTCGGTCTGTCCCGTCGGCGGTACATCGAAGTCGGTCGTGCTCTTGCTCGAATTCGACTGGGTCTTCAGCGGCGCGTTCTGCGCATTGAACTCGCCGGTGGCGTAGGCGTGGCCAGGCGGTGGAGAAGGCAACCCATCGGTTGGCCGGGTATCGCCAGCCCCCATCAATTCAGCGGGAGAGAGCAATGGATGCGGTTTTGACGATGCGGAGAGCGACCCACGTTCGACGGTCTCGGCCGCATGCGCACTCGGGTTGAAACCGTTCCCCGCGAAATCCATTGCAGGAGTCGAAGGCATCGACGCCCCTGGAACCGCCGGGGCTCGATGGCCACCGGTATCCGTATGCACTGAGTGAAACGAGGGCGTATTCGGAGCCGGCACCGCGCTCACCGCTGAATCATCGCCCTGCCCCGAGAAATTATCTTCGATGAACCGACTCAGTCGATTTACGCTATACCCGGGCGCGATATGATGGAGCGCCCGGTCGAGGTCGGCCTTGGCGGTATATCCGTCCTGATAGCGTTTGTCGGCGTCTCGCTGAAGCAACTGCATCACAATCTGATTCAGCTCTTCACTCACCTGGGGATTCAGCACCCTGGGAGGTGTGATCTCTTTGCTCAGGATGTTGTTGTAGATCTGAAACTCGTTATCGCCCTGGAAAGGAAGCTGCCCGGTGAGCATGCGGTAGAGAATCAAACCTGCTGAAAAGAGGTCGGCGCGGCCGTCGATCTCTTTGGCCATCGCCTGCTCGGGCGCCATGTAGAGCAGCTTTCCCTTGATGACGCCCATCTTGGTGTGGGTCTCTTTATTGCGCGCTTTGGCGACTCCGAAATCGATGATTTTCACATCACCAGCATAGCTGATCAGGACGTTATGCGGGCTCACATCGCGATGCACGATATGCAGTGGGCGTCCCGATTCGTCATGCTTGGAATGCGCCGCATGAAGCCCCGCGCAAACCCCCGACGCGATATAGGTGGCGTGCTCGACGGGTACGGTCGTTCCTCGCTTTTCGACGAGCTTCATCACGGCTGCGAGGTCCACGCTGTGTACGTATTCCATCGCGATATAATAGGTCTCATCGATCACCCCCAGATCGTAGACCTGTGCGATGTTGGCATGATTGAGGCTCACAATGATGCGGGCCTCGTCGATGAGCATCGTGATGAACTCTTCGTTCTCGGCGAGATGCGGCAGGATCTTTTTGATCGCGACCGTCTTTTCGAATCCGCCAATGCCGGGCATGGTCGCCCGATAGATCTCGGCCATGCCGCCACGAGCGATGAGTTCGTGCAGCGTATACGGGCCAAACTCCTGGGGGAACTTCTGCGGCATTAGCGTTTCCAGTCCACTTCGACCAGGTCTTCATCCGAGATTGCGAGCGGCTCCCAGCGGTCGACGCGACCGTTGTAGAACCAGATATTCAATGACTCTCCGGGCATCGCGGCCGAGACGACGATATGGTTGTCGATACTCAGGGGGGCGATGCTTTCGATACGCTCCCAGGCTGGGGTCTCGACGCGTTCGGCGTCCAGACCGAAAGTCCGAAAGAGGGCCTGATTTCCATCCTCGTCAAGGCCGAGGAAGACAAGCTGTCCATTTTCGTATCCCACCTGCGTCGGATGCTCGACATCGACGAATCCGTAGGGCTCGAGCATCGTGCGATTCCGAAAGAGCACATTGCATTCGCTGCAACCCGGAGGTGCCGCGATGAACACCTCTGCATCCGAGCTGGCGTGCGGCCCCTCGACCACGTCGAGCTCGTCGAAGATCACGTTGGCCTGATCGTAGGAATCTGCCGCGAAAATGCTCGAAAGTTCGTAGCTCCCGGTTTCGTTCTCGGCGACCAGGAACACATCCGGGGGTTCGACGCCGCCCGAGGGGTCGACATCGGCGCCACGTAGTGGACGACCAAAGGTGTACGTGGTGGTCGTCCCCATTTCATCGGCTTCGGTAAACGTGATGCCCGTCGCCTGCTCGGGAGCACCATCGAGCGCAAGGATGTGCTCTGACGGAGCGACACGCGGACGGTGCGGCTCGGAGAGCCCTTCGATGGGGACGTCGATGACCGTGCGTTTCCCTTCGAGCACCGTGTATTTCACCGCACGTTCGGTCCCGTCGACGACCCAGACAAGGCGCCCACCATTCGGAAAGCTGAGTGGATCCACGCTGTCTCCACCACGAATATTCTCGAGCGAATCCGTGTAGCCATCGTCATCGTCGTCGCGATCTAATTGATTGCTGAGGCGATCGTTATCGGTGTCCATCGGCCATCGGTCCGACCCATCGTCGATGCCATCTCCGTCACGGTCGCTATCGGTCTCGTTGGGCACACCATCATTGTCCGTATCGAGCGATAGATCCTCGATGACGTTACCGTCGTCGTCGGTCGTAATCTCGCTACTGTCCGGTATGGAATCGCCGTCATCATCATCGTCGCAGGCATTCCCCAGAAGGTCGTCGTCGAGTGCCTCCTGCAGCTCATTTGGCTCTCCCGGACAATTATCGAGGATATCAGGCACCATATCCCCGTCACGATCGAGCACGCCGGCGTCGGGGAAGCACGGCAGGCTGTATCCACGCGCCACCCGCTGGTCAGCGACCCTGTCAGCCCTTCCGATCGTGGCGAACCCAAAGCTTCCCGTCGAAACCCACTGGGCGTCTGAGAGACCGGGTTGAATGTCAAAATCGGCGGCGCGAATCAGCGTGGTATCGTCTGTCGTCAGCGTCCAGGCTCGACCGTCTGAGCGTTCGTAGACCCAGAGCGAGCCTCCCGTCCCCGCTACGATGAAAGGGTCGAATGGCGCATACTCGTCCGGGTAGTCGATGGTGCGCAGAAAGCTCCTCGATTCTTCGACCTGAACAAGCCGGCCCGTCTGTTGGGTATCTCGCCCTTGCGAATAAAAATATCCGTAGCCCGCGGCATCTCGGGTCGCGTACCACTTGATTCGTTCGGTGCCACCGCTGGCAGCCACGGTGATGAATCGAGCGCTCTCGGGCTCCCATCGCCAGATTCTCCAGTTCGGTTCGGGCGCCGGCTCGGTGTAGCCGTGAACGAAGATGTGCCCGCTCTCGAGCGTGAGCAGGGTCGGCTCGTAGACCACCTCTTCGAATACCATTCGAGTGTCGATGCCCGCGGCGCGGACCTCCAGAAAACGTCCGAACTGAGCCGCATCGGCCTCTTGCGCCCCGGGTGTGAGCAACCATCCCCCGTCGAGCGGCGCCGAACCAAAGTCGACTCCGGTTCGAGGCAACATGCCACCGTCTGTGAACGTTGCGTCACGAATGTCCAAGTAGGTGATGGAGGCGACGTTATTCAGATCCTCTCGACCGCCCCAGATGGGTATGATCGGACCATCCACGAATGTCGGCACGCTGATGGACTCGGTCATCGAGCCCACCCTCCCGAGATCGACCACCCCGTCCTGGTGATTGGGCAGGCAGAGTGGTTCGGCATCGCAGCCATCCCCCTCGCCGTCCGCATCCGTATCGAGACCGCGGGTCGTAGGATCGTCGGGGCAGGGATCATCGACATCCGCAAGTGTATCTGCATCGGAGTCGACCAGACACGAGAGTTGGAGATCGGCTCGCGGAGTCGTTGCGAAGACACAACTCAGGTCGTCGCGACCGGCTACGCCATCACACGCATCGTCCACGCAATCCGCGGCGCATCCAGCAAAATCACCGAGTTCCCTGCAGCTCGAGCCTTCGGGGCATTCGGCGTCTTCGGCACACGCACTCGTGCAATACCCGTCCAGGCAAGTACCTTCGGGACATTCGTCGTCCCCTGCGCACTCGCCGCCGATGACGAGCACCGCTGGCGGCATGTCTTCGGCGTCGACGCCCATATCTTCAGGGCCCATCTCTTCGGCGGGCCCCAGATCGCCCGCGTCGGATTCGGCCATGTCCACGGCAGACGGCGGTGGCGCGTCGTCGAACTCGTCGAAATCGAGAGAACACCCGCCCACCACCACGAGAAAGGTGATCGGAATGAGTGCCCGGAGGGCGCTGCAAACGGGGACCCCGTCAGGAGAGTACGATATCGTCGGAAACACGCGGTAGACCGTAGTTTTTC
>CAYFTY010000321.1:0-5555 GCA_964346045.1 uncultured Bradymonadales bacterium
AAAGGCGAGACCGTTCTCGACACCTGTCAGAATCTCGAGGCGATGGGCGTCGGAGGATTTGTAGTTCGTCACACCGAACGAACCTTGCCGTCGAGTCTGGCCGAAAGGCTCGATGCTCCGGTCTTCAATGCCGGAAACGGCACAGGCGAGCATCCGACCCAGGCGCTGATCGACGCGTTTACCCTGCGTCGATACCTCGGCCGACCCGACCTCGAAGGGGTCAACGTGTCGATCATCGGTGATATCATTCACAGTCGTGTCGCGCGCAGCGATGTTTACGCCCTGGCGGCGCTCGGGGCTCGGGTCACACTCGCCGGTCCCTCACACCTATTGCCCAAGCCCGGCGAAGGATGGAACGCCGAGCTCGCAACCGAGCGGCGCAAGGCACTCGAAGACGCAGATGCTGTGATCATGTTGCGCATCCAGCGTGAGCGCATGGTCCAGGACATCGACCTCAATGACTACGTGGTACAATGGGGCGTGGACGAGGCAGTCGTGAGAGACGAGATGAAGGACGATGCCGTGATCATGCATCCAGGACCGGTCATGCGCGGTGTCGAACTCAGCAGCTCGGTGGTCGACGGGCACCGCAGCCTCATTTTGAAACAGGCTGGAAACGGCGTGGCCATTCGACAGGCCGTCCTTTTACGTTCGCTCAATCCCGGAGTCGCATCGTGAATCAGCAAGAACATTCGCCGGCTATTTTGGTGCTCGAGGATGGGAAAGTCTTCGAGGGTATCTCGGTCGGGAGCGGCTCTGTCGCCTATGGCGAGGTCGTCTTCAACACCAGTATGACTGGATACCAGGAGATCCTCACGGATCCGTCTTACGCCGGCCAGCTCGTGACCCTGACCTATCCGCATATTGGCAATTACGGCGTGAGCCTCGCCGACATGGAGTCAGAGAAGATCCAGGCTGCGGGCCTCATCGTTCGTGAAATGTCGATGCGCCCGTCGAATCACCGCAGCGAAGTCGCTCTTCCCGAGTGGCTCGAGACCCACGACATACCGGCCGTGGCGCAGATCGATACCCGTGCGCTCACGCGTCATATTCGCGACAAGGGCGTGATGATGGCAGCGATTGTGCCCGGAGCGAGAGCGGAAGACGCGGATCGTTGGAGGGCCGAACTCGAAGCTCAGCCTGGCTATGGCGAGCGCGATTTCGTCGAAGAAGTTCGCACCCAGAAACCAATGCGGGTGGTCTATCGTCACCACGATCACGGCAGTACCATTGAATTTGACGAAAAGCTCGAAGAGCGGGGCTCGGGGCCCCACGTCGTCGTCCTGGACTTTGGGGTCAAGCACAGCATCCTGCGCCATCTCGCCGAGCGAGGATGTCAGGTCACGCTGGTGCCGTCGGGTACCGACATGGAGACCATTCAGTCGCTTGGTCCCGATGGCATTCTGATTTCCAACGGCCCCGGCGATCCGGCACGACTCGACGAAGCACTCGACGTGATTCGAGAATCGGTCGAGACGGTTCCAACCTTTGGGATCTGCCTCGGGCACCAGTTGCTGGCGCGCGCCTTTGGTGGGGAGACCTTTAAATTGCCATTCGGGCATCGTGGGCCAAATCAGCCGGTGCAAGACCTCGCCTCGGGGCATATCGAGATGACCAGTCAGAACCATGGGTATGCCGTCAACGTCGACAATCTGCCCGAGGTTCTCGAGGTCACCCATATCAACCTGAACGACAATACGGTCGAAGGATTTCGGCACCGGAACCTGCCGGTTTTTGCGGTTCAATACCATCCCGAAGCCGGGCCGGGCCCCAACGACGCCGTAGCCTTTTTCGACGATTTCATCGACGCCCTGGAGGGGGCCGAGGTGTCGGGGTGAGCGAGCCATCAGACGAAGTTTTGGGAGCAGAAGACCAACCCGAAGAGGGCGTTCCCAAGCATCCTGAAGGTTCTTCGGAGGACGAGTCGATCGGTTCGACCGATGAGGATCGCGAAGCGCCTTCGCCTGAAGACGCAGAGACATCCCGCACCAGCGCAGCTCTCAAAGCGCTGAAGATGGCAACACCCAGAACTCCTCCGCGTGTGCGGGAGTATCTGCTGCCCCTGCTGACGCTGGCCGTACTGACGGTGCTATTGATGCAGTTCAGCACGGTCTTGCTTCCGTTTATCTTCGCGTGTCTGATCGTTTATCTGATGGAGCCGATCGTCAGCCGCATTGCACGCGGGCCGAAGAACGAGAGCGGCCCACCTCGCTGGGTGGCCGTGATCCTCGTTTATATCGTCTTCATCAGCACGGTCTCCATCTTCTTGATCACCGTCGTGCCTCGTTTCGTGTCTGAATTTGTGCGCCTCGGCGAGACCCTTCCCGAAGTCGTTCAGGAGTTCAGGCAGGAGTCGTTGCCGGTGATCGATCGGCAGGTGCAAGGGTTCATTCAGAGCTACCTGCCGGTTGCAGGGAAGGGGGATGGAGCGATGCCCGCCGCATCGTCAACCGTGGCTGAAGCGCGCGCGCAGGCCGCCGAGCGGGCTCTGGCTTTCGGCTCGGCGTATTCGATCGTCGAATACGCAGCCGAATCTCGTGTCGAAGCGCGAAGTGAGCCGACCGAGGGTGATTCGGCAGTCTATCGATACGTGATTATGCCTCGAGGCGATCCGCCCAATCCGATGACCCTCGCCGATGCCATGCAATCGAGCTGGAGTTACGTCGAGAGTGATGACGCGGCCATCCGCGTCGTCCCCGACGACAACGGTCCCGGCTATCAGATCTACCTGAATGAGGTCGAACTCGATATCGAGGCGCAGGAAGGCGGAGGTTGGCGAGTGAAGCGCCATCGCACGGATGCTCTCGAACGCAAGCGGACATCCGTGTCGAGTGCATTCAATCTCGAAAAGTCGGTCGATGATGTCATCGAAGAGCTCGTGGATACTTCGACCGAGCGGATCGCCAATATCATCGATTTTGCGCGGACACTGGTCTTTGGCATCGTTCAGGCGTTCGTGGGTATCGTGTTGACCCTGATGGTCGCTGCGTTCATCTCGATCGATCTCTATCGCGTACGTCGGTTCTTCCGCGGGATGGTTCCGGCAGAGGCCAGGGCTGGCTACGATCGATTCCTTTCCATGGCCGACCGGGGGCTATCGGGTGTGGTGCGCGGCCAGCTCTTGATCTGTCTGGTCAATGGCGTGCTCACCTACATCGGTCTGGCGATCATTGGGGTCAAGTTTAGTGTGTTACTTGCGGTCGTTGCCGGTATACTGTCTCTGATCCCGGTATTCGGAACGATCCTATCGACGATCCCCATTGTGCTGATCGCGCTCACGGATGGATTCATGATGGGCGTTTTGGCGCTGGGTTGGATCTTGTTGATCCATTTCGTCGAAGCTAATTTTTTGAATCCAAAGATCATTGGTTCGGCGGCTCATATTCACCCGGTGATCGTGATCTTTGCGCTGCTCGCAGGGGAGAGCGCATATGGCCTTGTCGGAGCGCTGCTCGCGGTTCCGACAGCCTCTTTGGTACTGACGGCATTCAACTTCGTCCGCACGAAAGCGTGGCGAGTTTCTGAAGACGACTCGGAAGTTGCGGCAGCATGAGCCGTAGAGTCGAGGTGAGAGCATGGAGCTCGATTTCTGGGCAACGACTGACGTTGGTCGCGTCCGTGATCACAACGAAGACAATTTCCTCGTCGACAAGCGCATGCAGCTTTTCGTCGTGGCCGACGGAATGGGAGGTCATGCGGCTGGCGAGGTCGCCAGCGCCATGAGCGTGAAAGTCGTGCGTGACGTGATCGCCAATTCCCGCGAGGTGTTCGAGCGGCTCGACGAAGATCCCGAGAATCTTGAGAATCGAAGAAATGTGCTCGCCGTGCTCGAGTCTGCTATCTCGCAGGCATGCCAGTCGGTGTGGAGCACCGCCCGGGAAGACGCGAGCAAGCAGGGGATGGGGACGACCACCAGCTTGTTGTTGCTCACCGAGGGGCGCGGCTTCATCGGCCATGTCGGTGATTCGCGAGTCTATCTCCTGCGTCAGGGGCAGGCCCACCAGCTCACCGAAGACCATTCTCTGGTCAACGAAATGCTCCGACTCGGGAAGATTCAGCCGGGCGAAGAACACAAGATTCCTCACAAGAACGCTGTGACACGTGCAGTCGGCGTCAATGAATTCGTCGAAGTCGATACCTTTGAATTCGACGTGTTCAGCGGCGACGAGTTCCTTCTCTGCTCGGATGGTCTCTGCGGCTATTTCGACGACGACGGCCCGGGTGAAGAGATCACCGATCTGCTGGGCGTCGATGATGTGCGCGAGGCGACCGAACGATGTATTCGCTTTGCGAACGAGTCGGGTGGAAAGGACAACATCACGTCGATTGTCGTGCGCGTCTCGGGCCAAGTGAACGGACGAAAACGCGAGATCCAGGCGGTGATGGAGGCGCTTCGTTCGACTCCGTATTTTCAATATCTGAGCTATAAGGAGATGGTTCAGATCGTGAATATGACCGAACGGATCGAGCACTCGGCCGGCGAAGAGATCTGCTCGGAGACGACGAACTCAGACGCTCTCTTTCTGATCGTAGACGGCGAGGTTCGACTCGAGCGTGCCGGTGAGGTGCTCGGCGTCTTTCACACGGCCGAGCATTTCGGCGAGACCTCGATTATCGACGAGCACGCCAAACCCTTTTCGGCAACGGCCGTCACTGACGCCCGATTGCTCGCCATCCGACGCGAACGCTTCATGGAGCTCTTGCGTCAGGACAGCGATCTCGCCGTGAAATTGCTGTGGAATTTCCTGCAGACCTTCACGATTCGTCTGCGTGAGTTCGGTCAGACAGTCGCCGAAGGTGGAAGCGAAGGAATGCCCGAGGTGACACCATCCCGAAATCTCGTCCACGAGCCCGATCTGCGGGCCATGGTCGACTCGGACAAAACCGTCGAACGTGTCATCGTCGACGAGGACTCCGAGCCAACGCGAGTCGATTCCGAGCCCGAATTGCAGGCCGCGTCAGAGCCATCTCTTGAAGTCGACTCAGAACCCAAAGACGCTCCTTCGGTCCAGATCTCGGCCGGGCTTCAGAGCGAGGAAAGGGACGAAGACCTCTACGCCCTCGAAGAGACGATCGACATGGAGGCGTTCGACCGTTCTGAGCTCGCAGCCGCTGCGGCTGAGCAATCTTCGTATGCGGACTTTGAGCCTGAAGAGGATCTGCGCGCTACCGTGCAGATGGACCAGGCCGAGAAAGAAACCAGGACGATGCCCACACTGCAGGCGCAGATTGAGGCCGCAGACCAGAAACCCGAGGCCTTTGGCCAGGAGATCGAAGGCGATGAAACGATGCCGCCGCCAGGGCTGCGGGATCAGTCTTCCAAAGCCGTCAGTGGTGAAAGCTCTACCGCGGGATCGTCGCCGGCGCCCAAGGCGCAGGTCCTGAGAAGAACGAAGTTGGGGGTCGACAAGGGCGACGACTCTACGGAAGATATGACCGAAGCTGCGAACACTGCCCGAAAGGCACCCGCGCAAGAATCCTCGGAAGAAATGCTCTGATACTCATGAAATCACGACATCTGATTCTCTTCTTCGCGGCCGCACTGGCCCTCTCTT